>RFHW01000120.1 GCA_003695745.1 Methanobacteriota archaeon
ATTCAAGGCAGATGACAAACATGGAGCGGAGCCAGATGAGGGCCACCATATAAAGATAAAGAAGGAGAAGGCAGACGGCTCAGATTCCGGCGAGGAGGATATTAAGAAGCGGGTTGGCGGCGAGGAAGAGGATTCAGAGAATGAAAAGTGGAAAGAAAAGTCTGGAGAAAAGGACGAGGACAAAGCAGAATCAAGAGGTTCAGAAAAAGGATCTGCTGAGAGGAATGATAAAGACCGGGAAGGCGCAACAGAAAAAAAGGCTGAGAGGAGGACATCTGAAGATGATGAAAGATCAGAACCGGGCCATGAAAAGGCAGGGTTTAAAGAGGAGCTTAAAGACCTGGTGAGGCTGGCCATACACAGACATGGGGCAAAGTCAGACGAAGAGGATGAGGAAGGCGGAAAAAAGCTAGCTCCCTCCCGGACCACCATAAAGCCAGCCATAAAAAAAGATATGGGCCGGGGGAAAAAACAGGACCCGCCGGTTCAAATCAGCGTTCAGGACCCGGCCAAAGGTACCCCGGTGCAGAAAGAGACCGGCCCTGCGCCGGCTGTGGCAGATCCTGCCCCTCCGAAAGGTTCAAAGGAGCCGGCGGCCTCCCAGGTCCAAGGCGGCCAACAGGGGAGGGAGCAGAAAAAAGGAGCCAGACCGGCCGAGCCTCAGAAAAAGCCTATGGTGAGAAAGATAAAGAGAGGGCCCGCCGCCCCTGATGATGGATCGGTGGTGGAGCGAAGAGCGCCTTCTGCCATCGACACCGAGGAGAGGGAAGGGCCGAGAATCCCGGCCGATGGGATGGGAGCCGCCAGCACGATGGTGATCTCTGGGATTGCCATGCTCTCCGGGGCAGGGGCTGCAGCGTCCATATCGCCCGCCATAACGATCCCCAAGGCTGCGGCCATGGAGGGGCCGGCCTCCTTCATTGCAAAGACCCTGGGGGCTTTGAAGACCGTCTTCGGCGAGTTCCTTGAGGACTGGGCCTTCGCCCTTCACACACGGCTTAACCTGCCCTTCACCCCTGACAGGCACAGGGAACGGGAGCAGGGATCTGGCCGGTGGCGCCTCTTCAGTGAGCTGGAGAGCAAAAGATACTCTTTCCTGAACACCGAGACCTCCCTCTTTGAATACCTGAAGATGCTCCTCTGCGCCCTTCTTCTGGGGGTTGGCTTCTCACTGGTCCAGCCGCCCGGGGCCGGCGCCTTCATGGAGATATTCCCAGTGGCCCTCTTCGCCGTTGGGACAGCCATATTCTTCCATGAGCTCGCCCACGACCTCACAGCCGGGAGGCACGGGGTGGACACGCGCTTTGAGATATGGCCCCTCGGGGTCGTGGTCATGCTCCTTTCCATCTCCTTTGGAGGCCTCTTCGCGGCGTTCATGAACAGCGAGATCAAGGGCAGGACAGAGGAGCATGGCGTCATCTATCTTGCCGGGCCGCTCACAAACTTCCTGCTTGCCGTCGCCTTTTTCGGCCTCTCAGGCCTTGGAGGCCCCATGTACCTCCTGGGCAGGTTCGGCGCGGCCGTCAACATCACCATCGCCGCCTATAACATGCTCCCTATAAAACCGGTGGACGGACACTACGTCTTCAGATGGAACAAGCTCTGGTGGACGGTGCTTGCCATCCCCTCTTTTGTGATAGCTGCCAGCGCTCTGGAAGGGGTGGTGCTGTGAGGCATTTAATCCTCCCCACCGCTGTCTTCATCGTCGGGGCTGCCGTCATAGTCCATCTCTTTTCGATGCCCCTTGTGGAGCTGGAGGAGCTCTCCACTGGGAGGGCCGTGCATGATGGAGGGGTCGTTGAGGTTCTGGGCCGCCTCTCGCCTTCAGACCGCCAGCTGCCTGAAGAGATCTCCTTTGAAGAGGAGGTGCAGGTCTATACCCTGGAGGACGATGAGGGGCATAATGTTCTGGTGGCATACCCCGGCGAGGCAGAGGGCTTTGTCCTTGTGAAGGGGAAGTACATCCCCCTTGACCTCTCTTCAGGCGCGCCGGGTTTCATATATGCCGGCCGCATACGCAGCGCATGGCCCGTTGAGTGGCTGGGCGTCTCAAAGGAGGGCATCGCCATCCTGGCCTTTTACACCTTTGCCACCGGGGCGTCCTTCTTCTATGAGCTCAGGAAGGTCCGGCTCCAGACAGGTTAGGTTTTTAAATTCCCCGCTCCAAGAGTACCCTTTATGGAGAGACAGGGGATCGTGCTTTTGAGCGGAGGCATAGACAGCGCAACCGCCCTGTGGAAGGTGAAAAACGGCTATGGGAAGCTCCATACACTCACATTCACCTACGGCTCAAAGGATGAGGCGGTGATGGTTGAGTGCACGAGGAGGCTCTCCAGCCTTGCATGTGCGGAGCATCGGCTCATCTCCCTGCCGTGGCTTGAAGCCTTCTCCGAGGCCGCGGGCTCGGCGCTGGTTTCGGAGGGAAAGGGTCTTCCGGCCCCGGGGGAGGAGGGGCTGAACAGCCTCGATGAAGCCCGGAGGACCGCTGCATCGGTCTGGGTGCCTGCGCGGAATCTCGTCTTCCTCTCCATCGCCGCATCTTTCGCAGAATCCCTTGGAGGGGATGTGGACATCATAACAGGCTTTGACAGGGAAGAGGCCCTCACATTCCCTGACAACACCCCGGAATTCGTCGAGGCCGTGAACAGGGCCCTGGAATACGGCGTCCTGCGCCGGGGGATTAAGGTTGTTGCGCCCCTCATCCACATGGACAAGGTGGAGATATGCAGAGAGGCGCTGAGGCTCGGCGTCCCGGTGGAGTTCACCCTCTCCTGCTATGAGCCCTCCGGCGTCGACAGCAGGGGCAGGCCGATCCACTGCGGCAGATGCGAGTCCTGCATGAGACGGAGACGGGGCTTCAGGGCTGCCGGGGAGGACAGAACCGTCTACAGGGGATGAGCGCCGCGCCGGCCGCGGGGCAGGCTACATGCAGACGTCGAACTGGGCCTCCAGATACTGCTCGATATAGGTGCAGAGGGTGTTTAATGTGGAGTTGACGCTCTCATACTGGCTGGTGTAGAGCCTGCTGTAGGCCGTCTTCCTGTATGAAGAGGCGATCATGATGGCCGTGACTATGGCCGCGCCTGCCACAAGGATGTACTCTATGCTCCCCTGCGCCTGCTCCTCTTTTATGAAGCCTCTGATCTCCTCTGCCAAGCTCATATTATCCTCCAGGCCTTTTCTGCCTCGCCATTGTAGGCCGCTGCCTTCTCTGCCATCTCAACGGCCTCCAGCGCAAGGGCCGCCCCTGCATCAGGATCCCCCATCCTGAACTCATCGCTGCTCCTCATCATATTCAGGCTTATAAGCTCCCATTGGCTAAAGAACTTTCTCTTGAAGTCGAAATAGGTGCGCATCTTTCCATGGACCCCCCTTTCTGCAAGCTCCGCCGCCTGCTCTGCCTTGTTGAAAAAGGCGGCTGCAATGGCATACTCCCTCCGGGAGTCCTCATATCTCCCTGAGACATAGTGCTCATTGGCGGCGATATAGTGGTTCCTTGCGATCACATAGCTCCTGATGATCTCCTTGTCATAGGGTGTCTTCCTCCAGAAGATGCCGAAGTAGAAGGAAAGGAGCAGCAGAAGCACCGCAACCCCCAGGGCCATCTTCCTGAAGTCAAGGACGAACTCCTTTTTCTTTCTCTCCTTCTTAACAGGGCGAAAGGACTCCACCTCTGCCTCGTGCTCGAGGACGGAGCCAATGATCTTCACACCCTCCTCCTCTGCAATCTTTATCCATTCCCTCAGCTCCCCGATGTTCCTGTTCTCTGTGACAATTGCATGCTTTGCCGATAGATACTCGCACTGGGCCTTCAATATCCTTTCAATATCCCTGTATCTCTGGAGCTTCACCTGCTCCTCCGGGGTCTGGAAGAAGGAGAGGTTTATCCTCTTCTCGAACTCGCTGAGAAGGGATCTTTTCTCCTTGAGCAGGAACTCCAGCTGGGCAGGGTCATCGGGGGGCTCAAGGCTCGCCCCGCCGGATTCAAGGTATCTTATCTCGGCCCTCAGCAGGGCGGCCTCAGCTGAAAGCAAAGAGACCTTTTTTGCGTCCCCCGCCGCCTCTGCCTTCTGAAGCTCCTCCTCCCTCTTTTTCAGCCGGTGTCTCAGGAGATAGAGCTCATCCTCCCGCATACCTCACCTCCTTCACAGAGATCCTGTGGTCTTCAAGCCCTCTGCGCCAGATGAAAAAGGCCGCGGCCGGCAGGAGAGGATAGAGGAGCCGGTCCACACCGGGGAGGCTCAGCGGATAGGCGAGGGCGATGAGCAGCTCAAGGGATATGCGCATCTGATTGATGAGCAGGAGCAGGGCCGAGCCCTTCAAAAGCCATTTTACCCTCCGCCAAAGGCCGACGTATGGAACGGCGCAGACAAGGATCGCAAAGCCTGCGACGGTTAGAAAACCGAAGCAATATGGCGAGTACAGGAGGGCTGCCCCGGAGGAGAGATAGAGGATGTTCGCAGATGCCACAGACCTCACCCCAACGGCATCCAGAAAGGCGGCATGGGCCCTGGCGTTAAGGCTGCCGAGGACGTTGAAAAAGGAAGCCACCAGAGGTATCCTGAGAAAAAGAGGGGGCAGGAGATAGAACAGCGAGAGGGACAGGAGGAATATTGAAGCCAGCCTCAGCGGCCCGGGATACCCTTTTTTCACCCGCCTCGCCTCCCTTTCAGCCATAGCAGATATAGCCCTGACGCGACAAAGGCCGTAAGGGTGAACACGTTTCCCTCAGGCACCGCCGCCGGTGGCGGGACCACCGTGGGCGGGGGCTCGCCATAGGACGCTGGAAGATAAAGGAGGAGCGCCGCAGAGAGGCTGAAGCCGATCCATGAGACCCTCTTCACAAGCGAGACCATATATCACTATCCCTCCTTTAGTTTATATAAAATCTCCCTTCTCACCTGCTCGATCGCCTCATCAACCCTCTCGATGTCGCTGCCGGAGCCCTGTCCGAAGTCCTCTTTTCCGCCTCCCTTGCCGCCGATTATCCTGCTTGCCTCACCGACGAGGCTGCCCATGTGTATGGGGGCATCGCCTCTGACCCCGACAATGGACACCCCACCGTCCACCCCGAAGAGGACAGCGATCCTCCTGCTTGAGGAGGCAAGGGCCTTTGCAAGCTTCAGCACCTCCTTCGGCCCTCCCTCGGTCCTGCTGACGATGACCTCGTATCCACCGATCCGCTCGGCCTTGAAGTGCTTTGCCCTCTCCATGGCCTCCTCCTCCTTTGCCAGTTCAAGGGACTTTTTCAGGGCCTTCCAGAGCTCGAAGAGCTGCCTTGCGCCCTGCGCCAGCGCATTCGATCCCTCCCTGCCCATAGAGGGGAGCTCAACATCCCTGCCAAGGGACTTGATATCCCGGGCGTATCTCTCTGTCTCCTCAAGGAACCTCCGCACCGTGGCGGTGAGCTGGCTCTGCCTCACCGAAAAGGCCCTTGCGCCCTCAATGAGGGCCTTCTCCACCTCTTTTACAGCTCCAAGCCTTTCCACTGGGGGTTTGCTCCTGTCCCTGAAGGTCTGCTGAAGCCCCTCCACATGGGCGGTCCACTTCCGCAGCCCCTCTCTCATATCATCTGCCAGGAGGGGGGATGTTGAAAGCAGCCGCGCCGCCTCCTTCGCCGGGCCAAAGACCTCTCTCTCCACATGGCCCTCGGCCGCCTCCCCTGCAGCATATTCAAGCCTCACAACCCCGTCCTGTATCTTGGTGGAGCCGATCACCTTTATGATGCCGGCCTCAGAGCTGTTTTTCAGGTGGGTGCCCCCGCATGCCTCAACGTCGAGCTCATCGATGCGCACGATACGGAGCTCCTTCCCGGGCACCGCTCCACCCTGATAGAGGCGGAACCCATACTCCCTCTCTGCAACATCCCGCCTCAATATCCGGCTTTGCACAGGAAGACCCCCTGCTACGACCTCATTGGCCCTCCGCTCTATCTCCTCTAAGAGCTGGGGGGAGAGCGCCTCGTAATGGGTGATGTCGAGCCGCGCCTTTTCAAGGGTCTTTTCAGCCCCGGCCTGCCAGATGTGCTCGCCCAGAAGCTCCCTTGCAACGCCGTTTATGATGTGGGTCGCCGTGTGGTGCTGGGCGAGCTGAAGCCTCCTCTCCCTCTCTATCCTTCCAGAGACGGTCTGGCCCTCCCTGAAGCTTGCGCCTTCCACCACATGGACCACCACATTGCCCTGCTTGAAGATGTCAGTAACCCTGCAGCCCTCGATGGTGCCTATGTCATGGAGCTGGCCGCCGCTTGTGGGGTAGAAGGCGGTCCGATCAAGCACCACATACCGGCTGTCAAGGACCTTCAGGACCCGTGCCTCGAACTCCAGGAGCAGATAGTCATCGTAATAGAGGATCTCTGTGCCGGGGAGCCCTTCCAGTGGGAGCTCGATCTCCTTTCTGGTCTGCGCCTTAGACCCTGTTTTTTCATGCCTTCTTGCCACCTCTGCATAGAAGTCTGAGGGCACGGTGACATTGAGCCCTGCATCAGTGAGCATCTGAGGCGTTATCCCCTGCGAGTCATAGAGGGTGATAAGCCTGTTCAGATCCACCTCCCCTTTTATGGATGCCACGATCTGCCTTGACTTCCTCTTCGTGGCCTGGTGTTTCCTCTCCTCCACACTCAGGATCTCCGAGACCTCGTCAAGGTGCTCTGAAAGCTCAGGGTACTGGGGCCTGAGATAATCTGCATGCCAGCTGCACACATCGATGAGCTCCAGGTTCCAGCCCTGTGTGGAGATGATGTCAAGGGCCCTTCGAAGAAGGCTCCTCAGGTTATAGCCGCCGCCAACGTTGGAGGGCAGCGCCCCGTCGGCAAGGGCCACAAGGAGTGACCGGGTGTGGTCCGCCACCGAGTAGAGACCTGCCAGAGGAACAACCTCCTCTTTCAAGGTTCTCAGCTCTATACCTGTCTTTGACGCGATCAGCTTCCACGTCCTGTCAATATCCTCCGCCTCATCGAAGTTAAGGAGCCCGGAGTAGGGCAGGAACCTCTCGATCATCCCCTGATCCGGACTTATACCTGTTGCGCGGTATAGGTTCCTGATGGCGCCGCCGAAGTTGGCCTCATAGCTCGTGGCCGTCCCGTGGGTGAACCACGCCGGGCGCTCCTGGCCCATGCCCATGTCAAGGACCTTGATGGAGAGCTCACGGGGCGTGCCGGTGCGGATGTCATACTGCATGTACACCTGGTTCCCGATCTCAAGGCCCCGGCTGAAGAACTCCATGGAAGGCCCCATGTTCCCGCCGCCGGCCCAGGCATCCTCATGGAACTGCACCTCCTCCTTGGGGAGGCCCATGCCCTCCACAAGCCAGCGGTAGATGTCACGGAGGTAATCGGCGGGCGCATACCGCTCCGGCGGCTCGAAGGCATGCTGCCCTATCATCACGAAACCTGTGTAGTGGCGGCCTGTGTAGCCCACATTGTCGATGTCGTTGAAGCGCAGGCAGAACTGGGGCACCACAAGGGGGTTCGCCGGCGGCTCGATCTCGCCTGACACCACATAGGGCTGGAAGTCATAGATCGAGGCCTGCACGAAATCGGTATCATCCCGCCACCGGGCAGCCACAGGATACCTCTGGATCGCGGTGTAGCCCAGACCCTCGAAGAGCCGGGAGAACTCCCTCCAGGTCTCGATGAAATCCATCTTCCGCCGGGCAGGCGAGTCGCCGATGAAGCTGTAGCCTCCGCTGCAGTCAGGCTCGCCGCAGACCTCCCGCGGCTCAACAGACCAAAAAGCGGTGCCGCAATTACTGCAGACCCCCCGGCTGAAGCCCTCCTCCTTCAAGACCTCCACAGGATAATATCTCTCAGGCTCCCTGCTGGCCCTCTCCTTGAAGGCGGCCTTGATCCGTTTCTCATCCACAGGAGGCATCAAATAGGCACGTTGAAGACAGGGGTAATAAAGGTTTTGGCACTTTATTCCTTCAGCGCCACGGTGAACATATACTGGGTTGTGGTCCTGAGCCTTCTTCTCACCAC
>RFHW01000121.1 GCA_003695745.1 Methanobacteriota archaeon
CGACGGAGGCTTCGCCATCTACAGGGAGGGCGAGCCCTATCAGGACATCACCTTCCTGAAGAGGCCGGCCTTCTTTGACAGGGAGACCAGCCGGGGCACGGTGATGAGCAGGCTATGCAAGATGGTGGCGCCGGGCTTCCCAATCATATACATGAACCGGGGGTGCATGTACTGGGGCCCCGCTCAGTGCAGGTTCTGCGTGGTGGGCTACATCGACACAGAGGCCAAGAAAGACCCTGTGGAGGTGGCCGAGGCCGTGGCCGCCGGGGTGGAGGAAGGCGCTATCAAGACCCATGTGGCCCTCACATCGGGGGCGCTCCCTGAGGATGAGGGGCTCAGGCTCCTTGGCGAGGCCGCCCGCGCCATTAAAAACCAGGTGGACATCCCAGTGTCTGTGAACGCCGAGCCGCCGCGGAGCATGGAGCACATAAGATGGCTTTCAGAGGCTGACTCCGTCTACTTCAACGTGGAGGTCTATGACGGAAGGCGGAGGAGGGAGATCCTCCCAGGGAAATCTGAGTTCACCATCGATTACTATGACAGGGTCTTTGGCGAGTGCCACGAGTATTTCGACGAGAACCAGGTGGCCTCTGTCCTGCTGGCAGGGCTTGAGGATGACAGCACCTATCTTCAGGGCATCGAGCACCTTGCATCCCTGGGTGTGGTGCCGGTCCCGGTGCCATTCTACCCCACCTTTCACTCCCGGCTCGAAGGCACGGACCCTCCATCGGCATCTCGGATGAAAACCCTCTATGAGCGGTCTGCAGAGATAATCAGAGGGCATGGCCTGGACCCATTCAAGACACGGGCAGGGTTCATGAGGGGCGGCGCCATCTTCGCCCTGAAGGAGGTGATGAGGGATGTCTGAGCTCGACGAGACGAACAAGGAGATCCTGCGGCTGCTCTGTGAGGACTCGCGCTACCAGTACACCCAGATCCAGAAGCTTCTCAAGAAGAGGGGTCACAGCCTGACGCGGGAGGCCGTGGAATACAGGGTGAAGCGGATGCTGGAGAACGGCACCATCCAGAAGTTCGCCATGATAACGGACCCGGAGAAGCTGGGCTATCATCTGTGCGCCCATATCACGATCCAGATTGCCGACCCGGATAGATGCGACGAGATCGGCAGATGGCTGGCCTCCCTTCCAAACACCGCCTATGTCCATGCAGCCGCAAGCCTCTTTGACATTGGAGCAAGGATCTTCTTCACCGACACAAGGGACCTGCTTTCATTCCTTGAGACACTGAAAAAGGACAGTAGGATAAAGAGCTTCACCTTCGATCTGATCAGAAAAACCTATAAAGTCGGTCCTATCTCGCCTCCCTGAGCAAGGACAGGTTTAAGCCTCAACCCGGTTAAAAGTATTTATAAGATGAGCCTCCAAATTAATATACCTGAGGATTGGGAATGTCAGAGGAGATTAAGTCAAAATTGAGAGACTACTGGAGCAACTTTAAGAAGATATTTCCAAGGAAGAGCATGGAAGACGGGAAGGCCCGGACCCGGGCGTGGGCGATGGACCTCAAAAAAGAGATCAAGCTCGATGCAGATCTGGAGCAGAACTGGGAGAGCTACGTCGACAGATACCTTGATGAGCTTGAAAAAGAGTGGCCTGACTGGTAGCTCGCTCTAAACCTGCCTCTTGCTCTGAAGGGCGGGGCCCCCGGCTTTAAAAGAGATAGCAGTGCTCGCACTCCTGCTTCAGCGTCTCGTTGTACTTCTCCACCGTCTGGGGTGATAGGGAGGGTGGCACCCGCTTCATGGCCTTGATGAAATGCTCCTCTGTAAGATGGTCGAAGCTGCCCTCACCTTCCCTGATGGCGATGACAGTGGCCTCCCTTATCATGCCCAGTATGTCGGCGCCCACATAGTATTCTGTCATCTCGGCGAGGCGGTCCACTGAGATGTCGGGGCCAAGCTTTTTGCCTTTAAGGTGTATCCTTATGATCTCCTTGCGGTCCTCAAGGTCTGGCGGTGGGACATAGATCTTGCGCTCCATCCTGCCCTTCTTGGTGCTCAGGGGGTCCAGCACATCAGGCCGATAGGTGCCCCCGATTGTTATGATGTCCCTCCTCTTTGACGCCCTGTCCATCTCCTCATAGAATATCTCGGTGATCTCAGGAGGCGCTATCCTCACAGGCGCATCCCTTGTTATCCCCACGGCCCAGATGGACTCTGCATCCCTCTTGGGGGCAAGGGCGTCCACCTCGTTCACAAAGATCACAGTTGGGGCGAGCTCTGCCGCCGTCTCATACATCACCCTGATCTCCTCAGGCTCTGACATGATCTCAATGGCCTTGACCGCTATATAGGAGCATCCGGCCGAGCGGGCAGCTGCCTCGGCAAGCACCGTCTTCCCCCCTCCCGGAGGGCCCCAGAGGAGTATGCCGTGGGGCGGTGTGAGCCCTGCCTTTCTGAACACCTCAGGATTCCTGAGCGGGAGCGATACCATCTCCTCAAGGCGGTCCTTTGCCTCTCTGAGACCGCCTATGCGCTGCCAGCTCCAGCGTGGCTTTTTGATCTTGAAATAGGCGCCTTTCTCTATGAATCTGGTTGCCATAGCTCTTCCTTCCTCGCTGATATGGAGAGAGGACTAGGCCTCTTTTTCTATAAAAATATTCTCCTCACTTTCACCGTTAAATATTTATTGGCCGCCCCTGTTGCTATTGAGCAACATGATATGCGATTCCTGCGGACATGAGATAACGGTCTATGAGCTCTATCTGCGAAGCTACAGGCTCTATGTCTATCTATGCAGGAGCTGCCGGAAGGGTTTTTTAGCCCATCACTTTGACCTGAACCTTGAGATATATCAGATGGAGGAGGTTGGGATGAAGGAAAAGGACGGGCTGGTGTTCATAACAGGCCTCTCCACCGAGCCGCGGGTCTTTGACTTCAAGGTGGACCGGAGCGTTGAATCGGTGGTCGTTGCCGATGGCGAGGTTGTTCTCGGCGAGCTCGCCCTCGGTGAGAAGCCTCTTTTTGCGCCTTATTCTGAGAGGTCGAAAAAGAGGCTTCAACGGCTTCTCGGCCTGCAGGAGGCCGATGGAAAGATGATCCTGGAGAAGGTCGTGGCAGCTTGGGAGCAGGCAAAATGAGGGATCCCATTGGGGAGATCAATGGATATGTGAGAGAGGAGATTGAGGCCCTCTCAACATCGCAGAGAAAGACCCTCAGAGCCCTTCTATACGCAGGCTACAAAGGCGAGAGGGAGGAGGTGCTCATGGGGCTTCTCAGGCTCATGGGCGAGGACAGGATCAGCCCAAGCAGCCTCACAGAATCCTTTGTCTCGTCCTTTGAAGAGGAGCCAGAGGTTGTGTACTGGCGGATAAAGCCGGAGTTCTATCGGGCCGTGAGAAAAAGGCTCACCGAGACCTCCCCCTAACGGTATTTGCTGAATCTCTCAAGGAGCTCAATTATCTCATCCGCCTTCTCCCGCTTGAGAGCCCCTGCTGTGACCATCTCTTCAACATAGGTCTTTGCACTGGCCGTCCCCACATTAGCGGATTTGGAGTTGATGTTGGCGAATATGGGCTCGCTGCCCTCCACATCCTCCAGAATTGCCCGCAGCCTGTATCGGAAGCTGCTGGACCTTCCCATATCAAGCATGAGCCTCCCCGGCACATGCCCCTTGTTCTTTGAACGATTCTTGCGAACCCTCCTTTTAAGGGATATCTTCCTGCGGCGCGCCATCGTCTCTCCAGCCAGCCTCCCTATCTATGCCTCTGATAGCATTCCCGGCAGTACACCGGCCGGTCTCCACGGGGCTGGAAAGGCACCTCAGTGGCCACACCGCACTCTGCGCAGGTGGCAGGATATGTCCTTCTCTCCCGGCCATATCCTCCTCCGAACCTCTGAGCCTTCCTCTTCTGTCTGCAGGGTCTGCAGCGCCTGGGCTCGTTTTCAAAACCCTTCTCCTGATAGAACTCCTGCTCCTGAGCTGTGAAGACAAACTCCTCACCACAATCAGAGCAGAACAGCGTCTTATCCTC
>RFHW01000020.1 GCA_003695745.1 Methanobacteriota archaeon
ACGTAGCCCATCCTTTTTCCTCCGCCTAATTAATCTGAAGGATAGGATATAAAATTTTGGAAGTGCAACGTGATTAGTATTCTACAGCCTCCTTATATCCCCCACCACACTTTCAGCTGCCTGTTCCAGAAGCCTCTTTCCCAGCTCCAAATCGATCTTCACGCCTTCTTTTTTTGTTTTTTCTGCAAGCTCCTTTATCCTTTTGTTCACATGGGCTTCCCGCAGGCCGATGAACCCGACCTCAGGGAACCGCTCAAAGTCCTTTTGCCCCTCGGCGATGGATGGGTCGCAGAAGCCGGCGGCCGCTGCCATGGAGCACTCGCCTGTTGCTGCGTGGGCGCCTTCAACCTCCACCACAGCGTTGTTAAAGAGGATCTTTACGCCCAGCAGTTTCTCTAGCGCCGGCAGATGCTCTGTGATGAGCCTGTTGCCGCCGTGTCCGTTCACTATAACGAAGCCTTTGATGCCGAGCCTCTCCACGGTGTTTACAATGATCCTTTTCAGGTCTTCGAGAACAAGGGCTGCGTGAACGTGTCTGCCGTGTTTCAGATAGCCATGGTCCGTTGCGGTGTTTACAATGCCCAGGAGCTTTGCGTCTGTGGCGGCGGCCGCCTTTAACGCCACATATGCCGCCAGCTTTGTGTCCGTGTCCTCTGGCAGAAGACCGTGTCTCTCCTCCTGCGAGCCAAGGACTATGAGACCGCTCTTCCCCTTTCCACGGGTCATAACGCGTTATCTTGCCTTTTTCAGCCGTTTCACCATCTTCACAACGGATTCCACCGCTCTTTTGGCGTAGTCAACGCGCTCCAGCGCCTCAAGCCTTGTGAGCCCCGGCCCTGAGATGCCCAGCGACACGGGCTTGCCGTATTCCAGCGACAGGTCTGCGATCTTTCTGGAGGCGTGCTGTATGACGATCTCGTCGTGCTTTGTCTCGCCCTCTATGACCGAGCCCAGTGTTACAACGCCTTCGATGTCCTTTTTCTCAAGGAGGTTTTTCACGGCCAGGGGCATGTCAAAGGCTCCGGGGACCTTGAAGACCTCCGCCACATTTGCGCCCAGGAAGTGTGCGTGCTCCTTTGCAAGCTCAAGCATGGCGTAGGTCACCTCATAGTTGAACTCTGATACAACGATCCCGATGTTTACCACAATGCTCACCTCTGTTTTTTTCAATGGTCTAGGGCGGCATTGGTATATATAATTTTTGAGTAGCTACGCAAAAATGAGTATGTCCCCCCGACGGCCTGTCCGGCCTCTCTGAAGATTCATGGAGGTGGAGAGAGGGTGTTTTGAGTGGGCGATAAAAAGAGCAGCGATCCCAACATTGTTGGTGGGTGGTGGGGTTGAGGTGGGTGGGTGTGGGTTGGAGGTCATGTTGAGATACGCTATCGCCCACTTAAATAACCAAAAGTTATTTTAGGTATATAAATCTTTTCCCAAATTCCACCCATATCTCTACAAAAAGCCTTTATAATGTGATATGGGAGGATAGCACATGGGCCTCTGGAATGCAAAAAAGATCGCCGACGCCGCGAAAAAGGACTTTGAAAGGACATGGAACGAGACAAAGGACCTTGCCATGGTCAGCCAAAAGAAGGGGAAGTCCGAGAAGGCCGAGAAGGGAAAACCCCATGTTATCTATGAAACCCTCTCAAGGCTCAGGGAGGCCTATCTCAACATGGGGTTCGAGGAGGTCATAAACCCCCTGTTCATAGAGGACACAGAGGTGCACAAGCAGTTCGGGCCTGAGGCTGTCACAGTCCTGGACAGGGTCTATTATCTTGGGGGGCTGCCACGGCCTGACATCGGGATCTCAGAAAAAAAGCTTGAGGAATTGAAGAGGATCAATGCCGGGGTGGATAAAAGCTCTCTAGAGCGCGTTCTACGGCTATATAAAAAAGGCGAGATCAGCGGCGACGACCTCACATCAGAGCTTGCATCAGTCCTCAACACCGACGACACAACCGCCCTCAAGGCGCTTGACTCTGTCTTCCCGGAGTTCAAAGAGCTCAAACCGCTCTCATCGAACATGACCCTTCGCTCCCACATGACAAGCGGCTGGTTCCTCACCCTGGAGGCCCTCTACGGCAGGGAAAGCCTGCCTGTGAGGCTCTTCTCCATCGACCGGTGCTTCAGACGGGAGCAGAAGGAGGACCGCGGCCATCTGCGCACCTATTACTCAGCCTCCTCTGTGGTGATGGGGGAGGATGTGAGCCTGCAGGACGGCGAGGAGATAGCAAAGGAGCTTCTCAGCGGCTTTGGCTTCAGGGACTTCAGGTTCGCGCCAGATGAGAAGAGGTCCAAGTACTATGCGCCTGATACGCAGACCGAGGTCTTCGGCCTCTCACCCGGCGGGGAGTGGGTTGAGATAGCCACCTTCGGCATGTACTCGCCGGTGGCGCTCTCCAGATACGGCATCGAGCATCCGGTGCTGAACCTCGGTCTTGGCGTTGAGCGCCTCGCCATGGTCCTGTCAGGCGCAGAGGACATAAGGGAGCTGGTCTACCCGCAGTTCTACGGCCGCCTCATGCTCTCAGACGCCGAGATCGCAAAGGGAATAGCGGTGGACAGGGCGCCTGAGACAGAGGAGGGCAGGGCGATAGCTCAGGCCATCGTCAGGACAGCTGCAGAGCACCGTGATGAGCCGAGCCCATGCAGCTTCGAGGCATACAACGGATCCGTCCTCGGCAGGAATGTGAAGGTGAGCATCGTGGAGGTTGAAGAAGGAACACGGCTTCTTGGCCCTGCGGCCCTCAACGAGGTGAGGGTCTATGAGGGCAGCGTCTATGGCGTGGCCCCGGACAAATCCCCTCCAGAGGTCCTTGAAAAAGGCACGTCCACAGGGATAACCTATCTGCAGGCCCTTGCAGACCTCGCGGCCCGTGAGATCGAGGAGGCCGCACGAGAGGGCCGAAAAGAGGCTGTTGTCAGGGTGAAGGGTGTGAAGCTCCCCAGCGACATCAACCTGAAGGTAAGCGAAGCTGTGGCGCGCTTCATAACATCGCAGAACAAAAAGATCGATATAAGGGGGCCTGTCTTCACCACTGTGAAGGCTGTCTTCAGCTAAAAGGTCTATGGCCGAGATATGCGTTGTCCTTGTGGAGCCCAAGCATCAGTGCAATGTGGGGTTTGTGGCACGGGCGATGAAGAACTTCGGCCTCTCCAGGCTATATTTCTCAGGCAGTGAGTTCACCCCCGCGCAAAAGGCCTTTGACTGCGCCGCCCATGCCCGGGACGTGCTGATGGGGGCTGAGAACCTTGGGGACCGGCCCCTCAACGACCTCTTCGATGTTGTCATCGGCACAACGGCAAAGCCCCATCCACGTGAGAGCTCACCACGAAGCGCCATCGGACCGGGGGAGCTTGCGGAAAGGCTCAGGGAGGTGGGTGGAAGGGCGGCCCTGCTCTTTGGACGGGAGGACAGCGGGCTTTCAAACGAGGAGCTTGACGCCTGTGACATGGTGGTCTCCATACCAGGGAACCCTGACTATCCCACGTTGAACATATCCCATGCTGCGGCAATCCTCTTCTATGAGCTGGCAGCCGCAGCGGACCAGACTGTGGAGGAGGCCAGAAAGGCGGAGGGGGTTGAGAAGGAGGCTGTCCTTGCAAGGCTCGGCACCCTTCTTGAGACCATGGGCTACCCAAAGTATAAAAGCAGGGTTGTGGAAAGGATTTTCAGAAGGGTCATGGGCCGGGCCTGCATCTCAGGGCGGGAGGCCCACACCCTAGCCGGCGTCTTCAAAGAGGCCGATGACGAGATAAAAAGAAGGAGAAAGAGGCGCAGATGATGGTACCATTCACAGAGCAGTCGATGTTTGGCCAGATCATACTGTGGATAGCCTTCTTCTATCTCATCAGCCTCTATCCGAAGTACATGCTCCACAAGATGATCGGTGAGATGGAGGCCGTTGTGGACACGCTCTCAGGATACACACGGGATGCTGCGGAGATAGTTAAAAAGGTGGCCAGGGAAAAGGGGGGTGTGAGAAAAGACCCCATGCCTGAGATCGAGCGTATGATGGATTTCTTTTTGATCCCTCCTGTGGACCTCGACCCGTACGGGATACTGAGGAAGATCGAGCACATACTGGATCGGGCTGAGGACCGCTTTGACCATGTGGCCTCCAGGATATCGCCCAAGGCAGACCGGGTGTGGAGGGCGAATGTGAACTCCCTTCTCAAGGGCACCATCGGCCTGAACATGCTCACCAAGATGCTCCGCCACTATGTGGAGTTCGCCAAGAAGACCGGCAACATCCAGATCGCCATGATCATCCACATGCAGCTTGTGCTCATCAAGAAGATCGCCAAGGCGCAGATGGAGGGTGTGAAGGCGATCTCCAAAGGGAAACCTATTGGCGACGGCATAGGCCCGCTTGTCGCCGCAAACCTCATAGAGGGGAAGCCCAGGACCGTGGCAAAGGACGTGGTCTATTCCAGGACCGATATAAGGGGCAGGACCGTCCATGTTCTGAAGGCCGACGGGCCGGGGGCGACGCTTGGGAAGATCGGGGAGGCTGTGAAGAAGGTTGCAAAGGAGAACAGGGTCAAAAAGATCATAACCATAGATGCCAGTGTGAAGCTGGAGGGAGAGGAGACAGGCAAGGTCTCTGAGGGCATGGGCGCAGCCATTGGCGATGCCGGGCCGCAGAAGGCGAAGATCGAGGAGGCGGCCCTTGAGCTGGGCATACCTGTTGAGGCCATCGTTGTGAAGATGTCGGTGGAGGAGGCCATCTCCCCGCTCACAAAGAACATCGCCTCCTCTGTGAAAAAGGTGCTTGCCTATGTGAGGCAGTCGGCAGCCCTCATCGAAAAGGGCGGCCATGTCCTCGTTGTCGGTGTTGGGAACACCTGCGGGATCGGCAACTCAAAGGCAGAGATCCGTGGGATGCGGTTCCCTGAGCCGAAGGAAGAGGAGGAGAAGCTCGGGCTCACAGACAGGATAATAAAGAGGCTTGCAACACCGCCGCCGCCCCGGCCTGAGGATGAGAGGGATGAGAGGAAGGGGCAGGTGTAGCCATCGAGCGTTACGCAAACCTTTATAAATGAGATCGGGCGTGGTGGAATTCTATGGCAAATAAACCTGGCAGGATATATCGGTATGCTGACAAGCGCCCTTACACCAGGCAGGAGTATGTTGGCGGCATCCCGGCCTCTAAGATCGTGAGCTATGACATGGGGAATGTGAAGGGCGATTTTGAGGTTGAGCTCTCCCTTGTTGTGAAGGAGGATGTTCAGATCACCCACAGCGCCCTGGAGGCCGGGAGGATATCTGCGAACAGGTATCTGAACAAGATGCTTGGCTCTGCAAACTATCATTTCAAGGTGCGTGTCCATCCCCATCAGATCCTGCGTGAGAACAAGATGGCCTCTGGAGCAGGTGCGGACCGGATCTCACAGGGCATGTCCCTTGCCTTTGGCAAGGCCGTGGGCAGGGCTGCAAGGGTTCGCCGCGGCCAGAGGGTGTTTACCGTGCGTGTTCAGAGGGGGAATTTCGCTGTTGCCAAGGACGCCCTTCGCCGGGCGGCCATGAAGATACCCTGTGGGAGCGCTGTCCGCATAGACAA
>RFHW01000122.1 GCA_003695745.1 Methanobacteriota archaeon
CCAGCCTCACCAGGTCTTTAAGCTCCTCTTTAAACCCTGCCTTTTCATGGCCCGGTTCTGATCTTTCATCATCTTCAGATGCCCCTCTCTCAGCCTTTTTTTCTGTTGCACCCTCCCGGTCTTTATCATTCCTCTCAGCCGATCCTTTTTCTGAACCTTTTGATTCTGCTTTGTCCTCGTCCTTTTCTCCAGACTTTTCTTTCCACTTTTCATTCCCCCATTCCTCTTCCTCGCCGCCAACCCGCTTCTTAATATCCTCCTCGCCGGAATCTGGGCCGTCTGCCTTCTCCTTCTTTATCTTTATATGGTGGCCCTCATCTGGCTCCGCTCCATGTTTGTCATCTGCCTTGAATTTCGGGCCCTTCTCTTCCTCATGGGCGGAGGCAAGGATAGGGATAACTAACAGTATCACCACCGCTATGATCAGCGCTTTTTTGACCTCCTTGTTCACGCTCTTCCACACCTCACCAACCCTCTTATGTTAAAAGAGGGTGTTATGGCAGCCCCGGAACACCGGCCATCGGGTATTTGGGCTGCCGATTTTGTTGCTGCTGGATTTCTCCACTGGCTATCCAACTATCGCCAGCGGTTCCTTTGTCTTGTTTGTATTGTTGCCAAGGTCGTCTCGCAAAAAGCCGTCGATGCCTTGTGTCGCGTTCATCTCTGTTTCATTTACATCGCTGTTCATGTTGTCGTGCTCCTCGTCAGAGTCTTTCTCATGGGCCTCTCCGGCATCTCCTTTGTGCTCTTCTTTGACCTTGTGCTCCTCTCTGCCATCGTGGCTCTGACTTCCGAGATCAAGGGTCTTTTTCTTTTTGTGCTCCTCTTCGTCATCGCCCTTCTTCTCGCCTTTCTCGTCCTCGTGTTTTGCCTTCCTCTTTGCGTTCTCTGCAATGTGCTCGGCCGAGACTGCCTGTCCGAAGGCCTCGCCATAGCTTCCGTTGGCATATGCGTCTTCAGCATTCGCCAGATGCCGCTTCGCCTCTTCGAGGAGCTTGTTGGCCGTTGAGTTTGTAATATTCCTCTCACCTATCTCCTTCTCTGCCTTTCCGATCTTCTCTTTCGCCTCCTCTATCTGCTCCAGAGCCCTCTCCTGCTTGTCTGATTCGTTGAGCTTCTCCAGCTTGACCTTCTTGGCCTTTGTCTTGTTCATCTGTCTGCCGATCTCCTCATCGTCCATGTCCGGGGATTCCACGACCTCAACTGTCTCTGCCTCTGATTCGTTCAATGCCCTTTCCACGTCATCAGGCACGTCATCGGGCTTCACGAAGAGGACGATGCCGCCAAGCCTCTTCGCCTTCTCAAGGGCCTTTTCGATCCCCTTCGAGTCATGGCCATAGGCCACGACGATGCCTTTCCCCTTGAAATCCCCTTTGAAGTGCTCTAGGGCGGCTGCAGACGTTGCATAGCGGTCCGGCCCTGAAATCCTGATTATCGTATATGTTGAAAGGGAGATCTCGTACTGTGACGGGACCGCCATTGGACCGCCTATGATGAATATGGTGTCAGGCTTCAATGCCTCTATCTCTGCCACCACGCTGTCGTTGTACTCGCCCCATGGGGTGGTCACAATATCTATGTTCTTCACGTTCTGGATGGCTGCTGCCACCGCCGAGTCTGCCTCATTGTCTGAGACAAGGATCACCGCCTTGCCTCCCTGGGCCGCTGCCGCAGACAGGGCGGCCGTGGCGATCGCGCAGAGCATCAATATCCCGATTATGTTCGTTTTTTCCATTCGTCATCGCCTCACATCTTTTTGGCTATCCCTATGGATAAAGGTTTATTAATAATTTTCTGGAAACATCCATATTTTTTATAGAAATAAAATCATTTTAGACCTTATATTGGTTCAAAAAAGTTCATTCAAGTTCAATTCAGTATTCCGTTTATGATAATGATTTTTTTATACCTGCAGCTCCATGAAGATGCCTGCAACTGTTCAGAACAGTTCATCTACCTCTTTTTGAACTCCTCTGATAAAAAAAGCTTGTTGCGTCTGCCGATTCTTTCAACACGCACTATCCCGCGCTTCTCCAGCTCAGAAACGATCTTGCTGACCTTGGCCTTTGAAAAGCCTGTTTCATCTACAAGCCGCTTCTGGACGATCCCCTCACGGGCTGAGATGATCTCAATGACCAGCCGCTCATCCTCCTTCATAAACTCCGTCTTCGGAGCCGCCCTAGGTGCCCGCCCTCTCACAAGATAGGCGCCCAGGAGAAGGAGCAGAAGAAGGGCCACGAGGGCAGGGAGAAAGGGCTGCGCAGCCCCGCCGGCAGCCACAGGCCGGGAGCTGGTGAGCGGGGCATAGCGGATGAAAAGAGCAAAATCCCCCTCAGGTCTCACATCCCACATAAAGCGTGTTGTCCTGCCGTCTGAAAGGGTCTCGTCGGGCAGGGGCGCAATATCGGTTGTGGAGCCGCTGGAGAGGGGGTGGAGAAGGCCCATCCCTGAGGGCAGCGCCACCTCAAGGAGAAAGCGCTTCGTATGGTTCGCAGGCGGAGAGAAAAGGGCAGAGAAGACACGCTCCTCCCCGCTCCTTGTGATGAGCTGCGCGGTGTCGAACTCGATGGTTATGGACGCCGCCGCCCCTGGCGGAAGGGGCTCCCTGAAATCCGCCGCCACCACAACACCGCCCCCACGAGAGATGCGTGGCGAGAGGTTGCCGGCTTCGTCATAGACCTCGATGTTGGCCGCGTCCCCTGGAAGCTCATAGGAGAAATCATCCAGAGGCGCCTCACCGGTGTTGTTCACCCCTATCCTGACCACCTCATGGGCACGGTCCTCATGTAACGTGATGGATATGTGGTAGGAGAGCTCCTGAGCAGCTGCCGGATGCGATGAAAGGAGCAGCGCCGCCAGGAGGATCAAGATCGGTTTCGAATCCATTGTCATTCTTTGAGCTTCTCAGCAAGATAAATCTTGTTCTTCTTCCCCATGGGCTCCTTCCTGATCGCGCCGCGCCGCTCAAGCTCTGCAAGGATCTTGGAGACCTTGGTCTTGGAGAAGTCGGTCCGCCTCTGGATCTCCCGCTGCTCTATGCCCTCCTCCTCTGAAACGATCTTCAGGATCAGCTGCTCGTCCTCCTTGAGCACCTCGATCTTCTCCTCTATCCGCGGCCGCGACCTTATCCTTATGGCCAGAAGCCCTGCGAAGATGAGGAGTAGAAGGACAGAGAGGGAGAGCTGCAGGGCGGGGTCCTCAAGCAAAGGCGCCCCCCCGCCGTCTGGTGGCGTTGGAAGGGGCGTAGACGGTGCGAACATCCTGTATCTCACAAACACCCTGAATTCGCTTGGATTGCTTGCCATCCACCTGAGGATGACAGCCCTCCCGTCCGAGGTGATCTCCGTTGGCGCCGGCACGATATCCACATCCGGGTCAACGACCCCGCTGCCCTCCGGCAGCCTGAGGCTGAGCTCGAAGGTCTTCACATTGGCAAGGAGCGGGAAGGATGTGGAGAGTATGTATGTGCCGTTGAAGGAGGAGACGGCGGCAGGGTCCTCAAACTCATAGCGGATCGTTGTGTTCTCGTCAAGGCCGAGGGGATCCCTGAGGATGGTGGTAACATAGCTCTTCCCGCCCCGCACCTTTACCTCCGATTCAAGCCCACCGGATTCGTCGAAGGTCTTGAGACCCCTCACCTGCCCTGAAAAGGGATATGTAAGCCTCCTGAGGGCGGTCTCATGATTGTTCCTGATGGAGATGCTCACCGACTCCACAAGGACCTGTCCAGAGACATCTATATCGGCGTGATAGGAGACTATCTCCTGCGCCAGCACACCTCCAAAAGACACAAGGACAACCAGAAGAGCTATCAAGCCTCTTTTCATCACATCCCCCTAGAACTGGCGTGTTATGTCAGAGCGCACCATCACCCTCTCACAGTAGAAGCACCTGAGCTTGATAGGCTCCTTTCGCTCCACAGCAAAACGGGTCCTCACAGGCTCGGAGTTGGATATGCAGTTTGGGTTGGAGCACCTTACAACCCCCTCTATCCTCTCTGGCAAGGTCACCTTCTTCTTCCTGAACACCGCCCCGCCCCTGATGATGTTGATGGTCGCATTGGGCGATATAAGGCTTATCTTCCCCACCTCATCGCTCTTCAGCTCCCGGCCCTCGATCTTGACGATGTCCTTCCTGCCCCCCTTTTTAGAGGGCACGTTCATGGCCACGGTCACCGCCGTTGTGGGATAGTCCTTTGCGATGCCGAGGATCCTCAGCACATTGAGGGCCTGGCCGCTGGAGATGTGGTCTATCACCGTGCCCTCCTTGATCTTCTCAACCTTTATCTCCTTTGTCATGGCTTTCCCACCATCATAGGACCCCTGCAACCAGGCCCAGCACCGCCATCCTCACAGGCACGCCGTTTGCCACCTGATCGAAATACCGTGCATAGGGCGTTCCATCGATCTCCGGGGACACCTCGTCCACCCGCGGCAGGGGGTGCAGGATGATAAGGTCCTTCCTTGCGCCCTCCAGGGTGCCAAGGGTGATCTTATAGGTCCCCTTCACCTTCTCATATTCCTCTGGATCAGGGAATCTCTCCTTCTGTATCCGGGTCACATAGAGGGCCTGAGTGTCTGAGATGTCCAGCTCATTAGAGGTCTCGATAGCGGCGCCCATGGCCTTCAGGTCCTCAAGCACCTCAGAGGGCATCTCCAGCCCCTTAGGCGAGACGAGACTTATGGTGGCGTCAAACATGGCAAGGGCATAGACAAGGGAGTGCACCGTCCGCCCATATTTGAGGTCGCCCACAAGGGTCACCTTTATGTCAAGCCGCCCCAGCGCCTTCTTGATGGTGAAGAGGTCGAGAAGGGTCTGTGTGGGGTGCTGGTTCGGGCCGTCGCCGGCGTTTATGATGGGCTTCTCCGAGACCTCTGCCGCAAGGCGCGCAGCGCCCTCCCGGATATGGCGTATGACGATCATGTCGGCATAGCTCTCCACCGTTTTGATGGTGTCTATGAGGCTCTCTCCCTTTGCAACGGAGGTGAGCCGTGCGTCTGAGAATCCTATCACCTCCCCGCCCAGCTTTTTCATGGCCACCTCAAAGGAGAGCCTTGTCCTTGTGCTCGGCTCAAAGAAGAGCAGCCCAAGCGTCCTGCCTCTGAGAAGGGGGGCCGGGCCTTTCTCCATCTCCTCCGCCTTCCTGAGGATATGCTCGATCTCCTCCTTTTCCAGATCCCTTATGGAGATTATGTCCCTGCCTGCAAACACGGTCTTTCCCATCTCATGCTCCTTTTATTTTATCACCATGATAACGTCGCCAGAGTTGATGGTGTCCCCTACAGAGACGAATATATCCTCCACAACCCCGGAATATGGTGCCACGATCTCGTTCTCCATCTTCATGGCCTCAATGACAGCCACCACATCTCCCTCCTTCACATTATCGCCCACATTCACGTTTATCTTGAGGATGATACCCTGCATATTTGTGGTAATCCCGCCTTCAACCCCTTCTTTCGGCCTCTTCTTCACAGCCCGCTCGATCTCTGTGTATCCCGTGGGCGTGACCCGCACATCATACTCCTCGCCATCGATCTCCACAAGGAACTCCGTGGGAAGGGCGTCCTTTGGAAGGGCAGCCTCCTTTTTGGGCGGCTCAAGCTTCTCCTCCTCGATCTCCCCTCTCAGGAACTTCACGGCAATGGCAGGGAACAGGGCATAGGACAGGAGGTCCTCCTCGGATTTGATGATCCCCATGGTCTCGGCCTCCTTGGCAAGGCTTTGGAGCTGGGGCTCAAGGAGGTCGGCGGGCCGCACCGTTATAGGCTCCTCATCGCCCAGTATCTTCTTCTTCAGCTCGGGATCGATCTCGCCCGGGATCCGCCCGTACATGCCCTTCACATACTCCTTCACCTCATTGGGTATGACCTTGTACCTCTCCCCTGTGAGGACGTTCATCACAGCCTGTATCCCCACCACCTGGCTCGTGGGTGTCACAAGAGGCGGGTAGCCCAGGTCCTTTCGCACCCGCGGCGTCTCCTTCAGCACCTCTTCAAAGCGGTCAAGGGCGTTCTGCTCCTTGAGCTGGGACACGAGGTTGCTGAGCATGCCGCCCGGTATCTGGTACTGGAGCACGTTCACATCCACCCTCTCAGATACAGGGTTGATGAGGGCGGCATACTTCTCCCGTATCTCAGCGAAATAGGGGGTGATCCGGGTGAGGGACTCCAGCTTGATCCCTGTGTCGCACTCCGTGCCCTGAAGCGCCGCCACCACGCTCTCCACAGGCGGGAAGCTCGTGCCCTGCGAGAGGGGTGAGAAGACACAGTCCAGGATGTCCACGCCGGCCTCGCAGGCAGCCTGATAGGCCATGAGCGCCATCCCGCTTGTGCAGTGGGAGTGAAGGTCGATGGGGATGCTGATATCCTCTTTCAGCCGCTTGATGAGGTTGTAGGCGTCCTTGGGGGTTATTATCCCTGACATGTCCTTGATGCAGAGGCTGTGGCAGCCCAGAGCCTCGAGCTCCACCGCCATCTTGGCAAAAGCGTCCAGTGTGTGCACAGGGCTTGTGGTGTAGCTGATCGCGCCCTGCACATGGGCCCCCTGCTTGAGAGCTGTCCTGATGGCGAGCTCCATGTTCCGGACGTCGTTCATAGCGTCGAAGATCCTGAAGATGTCCACACCGTTCTTTGCCGCAAGGACCACGAACTTCTCCACGATGTCGTCGGGGTAATGCCTGTATCCCACAAGGTTCTGGCCCCGCAGGAGCATCTGGGTGGGCGTCTTCTCAAGCCCGCGCTTTATGGACCTGATCCGCTCCCAGGGGTCCTCGTTGAGATACCTCATGGCGCAGTCAAAGGTCGCCCCGCCCCAGACCTCCATGGAATAAAAGCCCACCTCATCCATCTGCTCCAGGATCGGCAGCATATCCCGCGTCCGCATCCTCGTGGCCAAGAGCGATTGATGGGCGTCGCGCAGCGTCAAATCCGTGATCCTGACCTTCGGCAAATCTATCAGCTCCCTGTCTTTTCTGCTCCTCCACCCCCTAATATACCTCTTAGCTTAAAAATATAATGGCATATCCTCCGCCGCGATCCTCCCTGCCTCCATCTCCAGAGAGAGGGGGGCCGCAGGTGTGAAGTGGAATTGCCCAGATATGGGAAGCCAACCAATATGTAGTGCAACGGGCCATAGTGCCCTGTGATGGTGGAATGTGAGAAGAGCCCCACAGGCAAGCATAGCTTTGCACCTGCCTCAGATCCTGAGAGCGATGTTAGCCTTCCCAGATATAGGCCGCCCCGCCATTCATGGGACAAAGGCGGCTCTTACCGCTGCATCCACTGCGGTAAAAAGAAGACCCTCTAAACCTTCAGCGGGCATCGCCGGCAGCCCCCCGTGCCCCGGCAGAGAACCCAAAATTTAATAAGAGGTGAGGCTCTTCCCTATTAGAGGTGAAGCCCGATGTCACGACCTTCTTGGGACAGATACTTCCTCAATATAGTGGACGACATAAAGGCCAGGTCCACATGCACACGACGGCAGTTCGGCGCCATAGTGGTGAATGACAAGAAGGAGATCATATCCACAGGCTACAACGGTGTGGTGAGGGGGGCGCCTCACTGTGAGGACGTGGGCTGCATCAAGGATGAGATGGGGATAGAGAGCGGGATGGGCCATGGCATCTGCCCGGCGGTCCACGCTGAGCAGAACGCCCTCATACAGGCCGGGCGCCAGGCCGAGGGGGCCACCATGTACCTCAACGGCTTCCCATGCAAGATATGCGCAAGGCTCATCGTCAACGCAGGGATAAAGAGGCTTGTCATGAGCGGGGGCTACTCGGATGAGGAGGGGCTGAAGATACTCAAGGCGGCAAAGGTGGAGATGGTCCATCTGGACAGCGATGAGGAGGGCCGATGAAGCTTGTCATAGGGCTCTCCGGGAGGATGGGCGCCGGCAAGGGCACTGTTGCAGACTTTCTGATCAGGGAGTACGGGGCCCAGTGCAGACGCTACTCTGACATCCTCTCTGATCTTTTGAGGCGGCTTCATCTGCCTGTTGAGCGCAGGAGCCTGCAGATGATGGGGGCCACTCTCAGAGAGGTCTTTGGGGAGGATGTCCTTGTGCAGGCCATGGAAGGCGATCTCAGGGAGGCCGAGGCAGATGTGGTCATCGTTGATGGCGTGAGATACCCAAATGAGGTACGCATGCTCAGGGGCTTTGAAGAAGGCATCCTCTTCTTCGTGGATGCCCCGGCAAAGGTGCGTTTTGAAAGGATAAGGAAGAGAGGCGAGAAGGGGGAGGCGGAGATCACCTTTGAAGAGTTTCTGCAGGCGGAGCGTCGGGAGACGGAGCGTCATCTCGATGAGATCCGGGAGATGGCTGACTACCGGCTGGACAACTCAGGCTCCTTTGAAGACCTGTACAGGCAGGTGAGAGAGGCCCTTAAAGAGCACGGGCTATAGCGTCAAGGGCGTTCACGTTGTATGCGAAGGGGGCGCCGAGGATGACCTGATCCACATCCATCCCTGCAAAAACCCGGAGCCGCTCCATTATCTCTCTCTCACTGCCTGCAATAAGGAACCGCTCAAAGAGAAGCTCCCTTTTATCTGCCAGGGCGCTGAAATCTCCCCTCGCAAGGATCCTCCTGATACTGGCCACCTCCTCTTCCAGCTCAAATTGTCTTTGAAAGACAGGGTTTGAGCCTGCGGCCACGTAGGCGGCGGCAAACAACGCGGCCCTCTCCCTCTTCTTGTCCGGCACCATGAGGGCCGGCGCGTATACGCCCACATAGGTTCTCTGGCTCAGCTGCTCCAGCGCCCATTCCACGTATTCCGGGTGGGCATAGTTCAGGAGCACTCCCTCTGCCAGCCTGCTGCCCAGGGCGATCATCTTCGGCCCTGAGGCGCCCACATAGACGGGTGTATCTCCAAGGAGCCCGGATTCCCTTATATATGAGAGGGTCTCCTCAAGCCTCTTCAGCGGCCTTGCCGGCTCTATGCCTGCGGCCCGGAGGCTGTTCACATCCCCGGGGGCGAGGGCGATTGCAAAGCGGCTGCCAAAGACCTCCACCAGCGTTTCAAAGGCCTTCCTGATGTGGAGGGGCCTGTTAAAGAAATAGGAGATGATGCCTGAGCCCACCCTGATGCAGGAGGTCCACTCTGCTATTGAGGCGATGACCGGGAAGGGGTGTTTGAAGTGCGCCGACTCGCCCACCCAGATATGGGTGAAACCCAGTCTTTCTATGAGGGGCGCCACCTCCTCTATCCTGCTGAAGGAGAGGTCTCCGTTAATGTTTATGCCGATCTCCAATGATCTCACCCATCTCAGCTATCGCGCTCTCAGGGGTCTCGCCATAGGGCGGGCCGATGACGACCTCATCAAATCCCTTCTTCTCAAAGCCTCTGATCTCCCTGGCCACCCTTTCAGGCGGGCCTGCGACGCAGAGGTCCCTCTCAGGGTCCCGGCGGTCCATGAAGTCCTTTGCAAAGGGGGGCATGGACTGGAGCATCACCTCCGTCACCTTTGAGAGAAGGGCCTCATTCTCCCCAAGGTAGAATGCGTTCCAGAGCACCTTTCTCACCCTCCGGCCTTCTGATGCCTCATCCACGATCTCAAGGGCCCGGTCCAGATATCTTTTTGGCCCGCTCAATATGACGCCATCTGCAACGCGGCCTGCCAGCTCAAGCATCCTGGGGCCGCGGGCCCCCACATATATGGAGAGCCCGGTCCTTTCCCTCAGGTCTTTTATGGCCTCCTCCATGACGGAGACCGGCTTCCGGGGTCTGCTGCCTGTGAGCCTCTCCACCTCAGGCAAGCCGCCAGCTCCGAGGCCGAGGATGAACCGGCCTTGAGAGAGCTCAGACACGGCCTTCGCCGAAGCTGCGAGAACCTCTTTATACCTCACATAGGGGGATGTGACGCCCACGCCCAGGCCTATGGAAGAGCCGCCAGCGGCAAGGAGAGAGAGATAGGTGAAGACCTCCCTGTGGAATATGTCCTCGCCAAGCCACACCCTGGTGTAGCCTGCGTCCTCTGCAGCCCCCACAAGGGTCTTTGACTCCTCCACAGTCATGGAGGTGGTTATGCCCAGGGAAAGGGTGATCACAGTTATAAATAAGAGGAGGCTCACACGCCCCTCGTCTGGAGCAGCTCCTCCTCAGATAGGGTCCTGATGTCGATGCCCTTCATAGGCTCGCCAAGGCCCTTTGACACCTCGGCCAGCGTCTTGGGGTCATTGAAATGGGTCGTCGCCATCACAATGGCCCTGGCCCTTGCCGCAGGG
>RFHW01000123.1 GCA_003695745.1 Methanobacteriota archaeon
GTGAACTTCTTTTCGTCCATCTTCTCATCGCTCCTTAATTACATGTAATTAGCCACTTAATTATATTTAATTAGTATTTAAGCCTTTCCAGGGAATGATTCAGGATACAACCCCAGTCTCCCTGGCAAGCGCCCACGCATCCTCCTCAGAGAGCCCGACCTCCTCAAGGATCGTGTACCTCTCAGGACGGACCTCCCTGGCCCTGACAAGGGCCTCTACCACATGGCGATCCTCAACCCCAAGCTCCGCGGCCGTGGTGGGGGCACCAATCCTGGCCAGGGCATCCCTGATCATCTCCCAGTCACCTCCATGGAGCCTCATCATCATAATTGTGGCTACGCCACATTGCTCACCATGGAGCGCCGGACTCGGGGCGATGGCATCGAGGGCGTGGCTGAACTTGTGCTCAGAGCCGCTCGCCGGCCGCGAAGACCCTGCAATGCTCATGGCAACGCCACAGGATATGAGGGCCTTCACAACCCTCCTCACACTCTCCTCACCGCCGCCTTTAATGGCCCCGGCAGAGTCCAGAACCATCTTTGCGCTCATCATGGACAGGGCCGCAGCATACTCGCTGAACTCCTCACCCTTCCTGTCCCTTGCAAGCTCCCAGTCACGGACAGAGGTGTACTTGGATATGAGGTCGCCGCAGCCGCTTGCCAAGAGCCGATAGGGCGCCCGGCTTATGACCTCTGTGTCAGCTACAACAGCAACAGGCGCCCTCGCCCCTATGGACACCGTGCTCCCATCCCTCTTTATCGACGCCCGCGAGGAGGCGATCCCATCGTGTGCCGCAGCCGTAGGTATGCTCACAAAATCGAGCCCGCGATTACTGGAGGCAAGCTTTGTCACATCGATCACCCGCCCGCCGCCAACGGCAATGGCAAAGGAGCACCCCTTATCCTTCAGCAATCCTTCGATCCTCCCCACCTCCCCGGCCGTTGAATCAGATATGAGACCCACCTCCACCTGGAACCCCTCCTTCAACAGCTCATGGACATGCCTGCCCGCCACCTCATAGGTGGTGGAGTCAGCCACCAGAAGGACCGGCCCCTTCATTTTAAGGTCCTCAAGCACCCTTTGCACCTCTTCCACAGCCCCTCGCCCGACCACAACGGTGCGGGGAAGCTGCATAAACCTCCTTTTCATCAGACACACAATGGAGCAGATGGATTAATAAGCGTTGTGCCGCAGCAGCCCTAAAAGACAAGGGGCCGCTAAATTTTATATGCCCTTCTCACAATGGTCTTTCCCATGTTGCCTGTGGAGTTCGCAGAGTTCTCAAGGCGCTTTGAAGTGGGATTTTTGGTCTGGATCAAAGATGAGGCCCCCACAATGAGGCGGTGCGACTTCCACATAACCACTGAGAAGATAGGCATCACCCCGATGGAATACGATCCTCTTCGGCTGCCGCAGGCCGGCTCAAAGGTGGCCTTGGTCTTCGCCAACCCATGGTACACGGAGCGGTGCGAGATGGGTGTTGTCAGGGGGGTGCTGCAGGGGGAGATGGACAGCCTTGAGATAGAGCCTTGGGAGATCATATGGTCCGTGGCCTGGGACGTGGAGCACTATCCTGAGAGGATCATCCGGAGGTGGAGGCGATGATCCCGCCTGAGCTTGAGGCCATGTTCCAGGAGATACAGACACCCGTCATATTTGCCACCGTCGACGAATATCCCCATGCCACGCCCATGAACTGGCTATGGCTCCCTGACGAGGGAGTGTTCTGGTTCAACCCTGCAGGAGGCACCCGCAAGATAAGGCTGCTCAGGAAAAACGGGAATGTGTGCTTTGCAACGGTGGAGGGCATGAAAAAAGGTGGCAGAGGCTTCATGGTCTGGGGCGTGGTGGAGCGATTCGAATACGGCTTCTGGGCACTGGGGAGGAACTGGCGTATCAAGGCCCGCATGCTCAGGGAGAAGTCCGAGATATGCTTTGACAGAAGGATCCTGAGGTTCTGGCTCACCTACGCCCGGCACCCCGACATCCACTACTCAACCCTGCCTTGGAACGCTGCCTTTGTCCGTATTCGGCCGAAGAGGATCGTCTACTGGCTGGAGGATCAGGTGGAAAGAGAGGTTACACCCTGACGCCGTCAAGAGGAATCTTGCTCCAGCGGATCTATGACCTCTATCTCCTCAATCCGCTTCAATGCTTTATCATGGGTGAGGAGCTTTGTCACATTCTTTCGCCTCATGCTTGCGATTATGCTTGCATCCCTTGCGCCGATGCCGAGGTGGAGATGGCGTTTAAGGACCTCTGCTGTTCCTGCAATCAGGTCGCCATCCAGGACGTCCACCTTAAAGGGATAGTTAAGGAATATGTCTAGTTTTTCCCCGCCCTGAATAGGCCCGAGCCGCTTTATGAGATAATGCAGGAGCTCAAGCTGGATCACCGTTGTCATCAGGATATCCTCTTCTTCAACAGCCTGTTTCACAGGTTGCTTCACCATTTCATGCTCTGGAAGAGTGGAATCAAAGAAATAGGCCCAGATGTTACTGTCAATCACGAGCAAGCTTTGGCCCCCAGATATCTTTCAGCTCCAGAGGGCTCAGCCTTTCAGCCTGATTCTTCTCTGTAATGCAGCCTTCGAGGCTTTGTAGAAACTCCTCTTTTGAAATCACCGGATTGATGAGAATGCCTTTCCCGGTTTTTTCAACCCTCACCTCTTTTCCGGGTGTGAGCCCCATTTCCTCTCGGAGCGCTCCGGGCAGGGTTACTCTTCCGCGGCTGTCGATCTTGGTCTTACCCATTTCTATTCCCATACCCACAATTAAACCTACCGACTAAAAGAATTTTTGATAGATGCTGGCGCGTCAGCACTACAGCGTGAGCCTCAAAGGTTGTACACGAATATCCACACCGGGAGCCATATCATGAGAAAGGGCATCGCCCCCTTAGAGAGCCATGTGTTTGTGTTGAACTCCTCAGGCGACAGGGAGAAAAGGGATCTTGAGATGAAAAAGCCCATGTATCCGATGAGGGCTCCGAGGACAAGGCCGTTCTCGCCGGAGAGACCGCTCACCACGCCGGCCACAAGGCCGAGCAGCATGTGAAGGTATTCGATCCTCTTCTCCACCGATTCGTCCATGGCAGGGTCTATCCGGCAACGTTAATAAAGCTTACCTTCCAAAGTGGAGGAGTATGAAGAGCGAGATGTCCAGCTTCGACCTCATGGCTGTTGTGGGGGAGCTGAAGACAATGGATCTGCGCATTAAAAAGATATTCCAGCCCTCGCCCACAGAGCTGAGGATACAGGTGAGGCTCCGCGAAGGCGGGACAAAAAACCTCCTTGCAGAGATCGGGAGGGCCCTCTACCTCTCAGACCATGCCCTGCCCTCGCCAAGGTTCCCCTCCAACTTTGCCATGACCCTGCGCAAGCATCTCTCCAACGCCGTTGTGAAGGAGATCCGTCAGGCAGGCTTTGACAGGATAGTGGAGCTTGTGGCAGGCACCAGGGAGGGGGATTTCAGGCTGGTCTTCGAGCTCTTCGGCGAGGGGAATGTGGTGCTCACAGATGAGGAGGGCGTTATAAAGGCGGTGATGAGGCCCAAGCGGTTCAAGCACAGGGAGCTCATCGGCAGGGAGAGGTATCGGCCGCCTCCACAGCGGCAGAACCCCTTTGACACCGCCCCACAGGCCCTTGCAGAGACAGTGGAAGGCTATGGCAGCCTTGTGAAGGCCCTTGCATCCCCCCTTGGCCTTGGCGGTCTCTATGCCGAGGAGGTGTGCCTGCGAGCAGGGATCCAGAAGGATGCTTCGAAGATCTCCCCTGAGGAGGCTGAGAGGATCGAGGCGGTCTTAAAGGAGCTCAAAGAGGAGGCGCTCCACCCTGCGCCCGTGATAGTCTATGAGGGAGAGCAGCCCATTGATGTGACGCCCACAAGGCTCAAGGTCTACGAGGGGCGGAGGACAAAGGCCTTCCAATCCTTCAACGAGGCCCTTGACGAGTTCTTCACAAAGGAGGTTGTAGACAAAGCGGCAGAGGAGGCGGAGGCAAGATACCGTGAGGTGCTTGTATCGCTCAACATGAGGCTCAGGGAGCAGGCCAAGGCCATTGCCAGATTCAACAGAGAGATCAAGAGAGGCAGGCTCATCGGCGACATCATCTACAGGAACTTTGAGAGGCTGCAAAGCATCATGGACATCGTCTCAAAGGCAAGGAAAACCCACTCTGCAAAGGAGATCGATGAGAAGATCAAAGGCGTGGAAGGGGTAACAGGCTATCTGCCAAGGGAGAACGCCCTTCTGGTCCGTCTGGAAGGGGTGGAGTTCAAGCTGGACCTTTCCATCCCCGCGTCAAAGAACGCCGACCACTATTATTCACGGTCAAAGAAGGCGAGGGAGAAGCTGAAAGGTGCCAGAGCGGCCGCAGAGAAGACCCGGGCAAGGATCGCCGAGCATGTTGAAAGGGGGGCCGAGGATTTCCAGATGGCGGAGCGGGCGCCTGTAAGGAAGAAGACCCGGCAGAAGAGGTGGTACGAGAGATTCCGCTGGTTCATCTCCTCAGAGGGCTTTCTCGTGGTCGCCGGGAGAGACGCCTCTTCCAATGAAGTTGTTGTGAAGCGGCACATGGAGAAGAAGGACCTCTTTGTCCATGCAGACATCCACGGCGCCCCTGCGGTGATAATAAAATCAGGGGGCAGGGACATCCCTGAGAAGACGATCGAGGAGGCCTGCCAGTTCGCAGCCTCAAACTCCACGGCATGGAAGAGCAACGCCGCCTTTCTGGACGTCTACTGGGTCAGGCCTGAGCAGGTGTCCAAGACACCTGAATCAGGGGAATATGTGGCCAAAGGCGCCTTCATCATCAGGGGAAAGCGCAACTACCGCCGCTCAAAGCTGGAGCTGGCCCTCGGTGTCAGACTCGACGAAGAGCCGCCTGTAATGGCAGGGCCGCCGAGCGCCATCGCCAGACACTGCAACTATCATGTCATCATCCGCCCAGGAGACATGAAGAGCAAGGAGGCAGCCCTGAAGATAAAGGAGCTAATCCACAGTAAGGCTGCAGAAGAGCATAAAAAGGCGGTAGGAAAGATCAACATCGACGAGATACAGAAGAGCCTGCCAACAGGAGGATACACCATAGGTGAAGAGAGATGAAGGTCCGCCATTTCAAGGAGGAGACAAAGATACATGTGGAGACCCTTGACGACCTGTGGTACCTTAAAGGCGTCCTTGAAAGGGGAGATGAGATATCCGGGGTCAGCTACAGAAGGCTCAAAGACGAGACAAAGACCAGGGCCGACAAGGGCGAGAGGATAAGGGTCTTCCTCGGCATAAGGCTTGAGGAATGGAGCTTCCATGAGCACAGCCAGTCGCTACGGCTCACAGGACCCCTCATCCACAGCCAGGACCCAAATGTGCCGCTGGGCTCCTACCACACCCTTGAGGTGGGAGTAGGGGACACGGTGACTGTGAAGAAAAAGTGGAGGAAGTGGCAGCTTGAGCGATTGAAAGAGGCCGGGGAGGCTTCAAAAACAGGTTTGGTGCTGATCGTCTCTGTTGAGGAGGGCGAAGCCGACTTTGCGATCCTGCGCAGCTTCGGCGTGGACTACGCCTTCAGGATAACACAGACCATAGGGGGCAAGGAGATGGAAGAAGGCTACACGGCCTCAGCCAGGGACTTCTACAGAGCCGTGTCAGAGAAGATCGAGGAGATGAGGAAAAAAGAGGGTCTTGCAGCGGTCATCCTCTGCGGTCCGGGCTTTGCCAGGGAAAAGGTCCTTGAAAACCTGAAGAGCAGAGGAGACCCTGGCGGCATATATTCAGAGCCCGCGGGCTGCGGCGGCCGGGCAGGGATACAGGAGGTTCTGAAACGAGGTGTTGTGGAGCGGATCGTGGAGGAGAGCAAGGTCGCAGCAGAAACACGGCTTGTGGAAGAGCTTTTCACAAGGATCTCAAAACAGGGGGCGGCGGCATACGGCCAGAAGGAGGTGGAATATGCAGCGGACCTGGGGGCCGTTGAAACACTCCTCGTAACATACACCTTCCTGCAGAAACACCATCCGGACAGCCTGATGGAGAAGGTGAAAGGGCAGAGAGGCGAAATCCACGTGGTCTCGCCAGAGCACGACGCAGGGGAACGACTCGACTCCATCGGCGGAATAGCGGCGCTGCTACGATTCCCGATCTCATAAAAGACAGGCATCCATCCTATCTTTCTTAAAGCGCAAGCAACTAACAGGCAAAAGAGTGTTTTTATTCAACCCCCATGTCGAGCTATCCACCTTTTTCCAGTCTTCTGCGCTCAACCTCCGGGAGCTTGAAGCCTCCACCCTTTTCCCTTCGCCCTAATTGCATTCGCAATTTACGTGCTCACGCAAAAGCGTGGTCGGAAAAATATATTGGAGATTTTCAGCTTCTGCTGAAAATCGGGTCTTTTTGGTGGCCAAGGTTTTTCTACACCTATGTTAGCCGTCCTCCAATGCTTTTATATCTTTCTTGTCCCATATATATCCTTTGGGCATACACCTATTCGCGGTCTACCAAATGGAGTAGCCGCACTATAGCGACTTCGCCCAAAACCCAAGGGTTGGAGAGAAGGATGTGTTGCTTCAATCAGAGAAACGCGGTCCTTCGCCGCAGTAGAAAGCCCGAAGTTTCTCTCTAACCCTTGAACCCTTCTTTGCATGTGAGCATCCAAAATATGATCTTGCATAGCTTTCTCGCCGAAGCCACAACAGCCTTCTGCTTCCCAACACGATACTTCAACCGATTATGGAACCTAGTAACCCGGGTGTCGAACTTGGCCACATGGATCTGGGCACACTCCACCAGAATCCAGCGCAGGTATCTAGAGCCCTCCTTTGTAATCCTGCCATGATAGGCGTGAGAGCCGGACTGATGGGTCGATGGAACCAGGCCGGCATAGGCGCAGAGCTTCTCAGAAGTTGGGAACCGCTCTATCTCCCCGATCTCCGAGTAGATCACCGCAGCCGAGTAAGCTCCTACCCCTGGAATGGTGGTTAATATCTTGATCTCTGGGATAGATTTAATGTATTCATGGAGATGCTGATCGATCTCCTGGACCTTGAAATCCAGGAACTCAATGAAAGAGAGTATGCGATCGAGCTTCCTAATCTTCAACGACTTGAGCCACGACTTGGCATCCCTGTTATAGAGATTCTTAAAGGGTGGTTTGATGCCCCGTCGGCCAAGCTCTGCCCTGAGCCTGTTCTTCCACCTAGTCCGATCACCCACGATGTGTGATCGCTCCCTGCAAATGTTCCGTAGATTTCGAATCTCCTTAGGCGGCACATAGCTCTGTGGCAGGAGATTCGCCCGCAGCAGATCCGCCAAGGTCCTGGCATCCACCTTGTCGGTCTTCACCTTGGCATAGGCGATGGCCTTGGTCTTCATGGGATGGGAGAGCCTGACATCATGGCCCAATTCTGTCAAGGCCTCGTAGACAGGCTCCCAGGCCCTGGTGGACTCCATGGCAATCCTCGATGGAGGCAGACCCTGGAAGAAACCCTTCATACCCTCCGATGAGGTTTCGATCCGCCCCTCCTTCAAAACCTCGCCGGTTTCAGTCATCACAATAGCGTGACTGAAACCCTTATGCACGTCCAAACCTGCA
>RFHW01000124.1 GCA_003695745.1 Methanobacteriota archaeon
CTTGCAGGGCTTGGCGCCACCGGATGGGCGTCGGGGAGCCACACATGCACAGGGAACATGCCTGCCTTTACTCCGAATCCGATGACATAGGCGTAGAATATGATCTGGGTGATGATGCCCCTGTTCTCAAGGAGCCCGATGCGCGTGAGGTCAAGTGTGCCTGCCTGTATATAGGTCATGACGATGCCGAATAGGAGGAAGAGGCCGCCTGCTATGCCCATGAAGAGGTATTTCTTGCCTGCGTCCATGGCCTCTTTCGTCTCCTCGTGGATGACGAGGACCCAGGAGGCGAGGCTGAGTATCTCGAAGTTTATGAAGAGGGCGAAGAGGTTCTTTGTGAGGAAGACGCCGAAGGTCGCTCCTGCTGTGAGGAGCCAGAAGGCGTAGAAGCGGTCCCTCGCATGCTCAGGCTTCATATACTCGATAGAGTATACTGTTGCAAGGAACCATGCAAAGGTGGCTGCCGCTGCCACGATGACGCCGAGGGGGTCTGCCATGAACTCTATTGGCAGAGGAGATGTCTGCTCTGAGAGCAGTACATATGTCAAGACCTTTCCGTCAAGGACAGGCGGGATCATGGCAAGGACAAGGAGAAAGGATGCAAGGCATGCCAGGACTGCAAGCCAGTTCCTGAGCTTCTCTGAACGCTTCCCCAGTATGTAGGCAGGGGGCGCTGCAAGGGCCGGGATCCATGGGACCAGCGCCGGGAGAATGGAATTTACAGTTGTGACCACCTAACCACCCTCTATCTCATCAATTTTATTATATATAATCGTGAACAATATAAATCTTTCGGACACCTCACAAGGATTTTTTCTTAACCCTTCAGGCGCTCCTTAACCCCCTTTTATTTGAAGATATACCCTGTCTTGGCAGACCACAAAAGCAGGTCAAGCTCGGCGAGAGGTATTTGAAGGCGCAAGGAGAATGCAGCTGCCATGGATTCGACACGGCGGTAATCCCCTTCAGACCTGATAGACCCCTCAGCAGCCCCGAGAACACCCAGCTCGGCAAGACACCGTATAACATGTCTGTCGATGATCGCCAGACCATCGCCATAGCCGATGTTCCTCAGGAAGTGGCTTGTCTCTTTCAGTCCCACGCCCACGCCGCGCATCCTCTCCCGCAGCCAGTCCCTGAAATCCACAGGGCTCTGAAAACAGCCGGCCTCACGGAGCAGGGCGTCGAGCGGCTCCTCTCCGCAGGGCCCGAACCTCCGCCACGCCTCTAATATGTGCCGGGTCTTGGTCCTCCAGAAACGTGTCCTCTGCAGGGCAACCTCAAGCTCACCCCTCCGGGTCACCGGCTCAAGGAGCACACCCCGGCCTGCAAGATCGGCCACGATCCTGTCGCATACGAGCCCCTTTGACTGTGGCGTGAGGATGCAGTAGCATAGCTCGTAAAAAAGCCGTGTGGCAGAGGCCTTCTTCAGCGCTGCGAACTCCTCAAGCCGTCTTTTGACAGCGTTCCTGTGCTCCAGACGATGACGGAGCAGCTCCTCTCTGGTGAGCACAGAGAGCCTTCCCGTGGGCAGAGGTTTTGTGGGCCTGTAAAGCTCAAGGTCCATGGCAGCCACCTAAAGACTTAATACCGAGCAGGTGCATTGGACAACCATTATGCGGGAAGCCATATATAACCACGCCCTTCGAAACGCCCTTCAACATGGAAAGGCCGATGCAAAGGCCGTTCTCTCAAAGATCCTGGCAGAGCGCCCTGAGCTCCGCCCGAAGGCAAGGGACGTGTTGAAGGAGGTTGAGGAGGTTGTAGAGGAGGTGAACCGCCTCTCTCCAGAGGAGATCAGGGAGCGTGGCGCTGCGTTTCCAAGGGAGAGGGCTGCTAAAAAGGAGAAGACCCTGGAAGACCTGCCCCTGTCAGAGAGGGGCGCGGTGAAGCTGAGGTTCGCCCCAAACCCATCAGGCCCCCTGCATCTGGGGCATGCGCGGGCCGCGGTGCTGAACGACGAATATGCAAAGAGATATGAGGGGGACTTGATCCTTCGCTTTGAGGACACGGACCCGAGGAGGGTGGACCCGGAGGCCTATGAGATGATAAGGGAGGACCTCAGATGGCTGGATGTGGATTGGAGCGAGGAGGTCCTGCAGTCCAGCCGGTTTGACCTATACTATAGATATGCAGATGAGCTTTTAGGGATGGGCGCAGCCTATGTGTGCACATGCCCGCCTGAGAGCTTCAAAAGACATAGGGATGCCGGGAAGGGTTGCCCATGCAGAGACAAAAAAACTGGGCACGAGGAATTTGAGAAGATGTTCAATGAATACAGGGAGGGAGAGGCCGTGCTCCGCCTCAAGACCGACCTGAGCCACAGGAATCTTTCCATGCGAGACTTCCCGATCATGCGGATAGTGGAGCGGCCCCATCCCATCGCCGGCGACAGACGAGTCTATCCCCTGATGAACCTTTCAGTTGCAGTGGACGACCACGAGCTGGGGCTGACCCATGTGCTGCGAGGGAAAGACCACATCCTGAACACCCATAAACAGACCTTCATATTCGACCTCTTTGGATGGGAGAAGCCACAGTACATCCACTACGGGCTCCTCAAGATCGAAGGCGTCATGCTCAGCACATCTGAGACAGGACAGGGGATAAAAGACGGACGATATACCGGCTGGGACGATGTGAGGCTCGGCACACTGGCAGCCCTGAGGAGACGAGGGATACAGGCCGATGCCGTGAGACGGACCATGGTTGAAGTAGGCGCCAAGCCAACTGACATATCCTTCAGCTGGAAGAACCTCTATGCCATGAACAAGGAGCTTATCGACCCCCATGCCAAAAGATACTCCTTCGTAGAGTCGCCAAAGACGCTGACGATAAGAGGCTGTCCTGAAAAGGTGGTGAAGAACCCCCTGCACCCGGTCTCTGACATGGGTTTCCGTGAGATCAGGCTGCCAGAGGGCGAGGTGCGCCTCCTCATAGGCAAGGAGGACTTCTCAGCCCGCGCAGAGGGTGATGTGATCAGGCTCATGGGCGCCTACAATGTGAGGATCAGCTCAAAAGACCAGAGTGGGATGGAAGGGGTCTTTCACAGCATGGAGCTTGAAGAGGCCAGGAGGATGAAGGCGCCCCTTATCAACTGGGTCGTGGCAGGCGAGGATGTGCCGGTGAAGGTGCTCTCACCGGAGGGCGAGAGGCATGGAGCCGCTGAAAAGGCGCTTCTCCACGCCGGGAAAGATGAGGTGGTGCAGTTCGAGAGATATGGCTTTGTGAGGATTGAGGACAAGAACGGCGCTGTGGTGGCTGTCTTTGCCCACAGATAGCATCTAGACGAAGGCCTCCTGCCTCCCCTCCTCCTTCCGCTCCAGCCTGCTCTTCGCCTCGTTCAATAGAAAGTCGATCACCTTCCGGGCCTCTGTCAGCCTCTGCCGCTCGGCTAAGAGCTCGTTGTAAATCCTCTCTATCTCACCGGTCTTCCCATCGCAGAGGGCGCCGCTCAGACCCATGGCAAGCTCCTTGAGCCTGGGGAACTCCTCCAGGATCCGCTCATCCATCTCAGGTGAGTGAAGCTTCACATCAAAGAAGTTGGAGAGAAGGTTCACCTCGATGACGAAGTTCTGGGTCACATTGAAATACTTCCGTGGCCTGCCCTTCTCCACCTTCTCAAAATGAGGCTCAAGAAGACCGGCCGACCGCATGATCTCCAGATGCTCGATGATCGCCTTCTGCCCGATATTCAGCTCCTCAGATATCTGGCTCACATAGCAGCGGCGCTCCGTGAGCATCTGCAATATCTCACGGCGGGTCTCATTCCCAAGTATATCCAGGAGTTGCTCTATATCCATACGCGCTCCTAACCTATGGAGGCTCATTTAACGTGTTCAAACATTTAAAACTATCCATTATAATTGTCCGCAAAAGCGCGGCCGGAAAAATAAACGGAGCAGTTAGCCAAAGGCTAAATGCGGGTTTAGGGGGTGCGCAAGACCCCTTTACACAAAGGGGGATTGCATAGCCCGGACAGGATTCGAACCTGTGTCGCGGGATCCAGAGTCCCGCATGATTGACCGCTACACTACCGGGCTGCTTTCCGTCTTTTGAGGTGTGTTATAGGGGGGTGGTATAAAAATCCTTTCTTCCAATGGGGGGACAAGGTTTATCTATTATTGAAGCAGTCACCATTATCTATGGCCGGGCTGTTTGAGACTGTGTCTGCCTCTCTTGGCATGCCCTTTTTCCTCTTTGAGGTGGTGTTCACAGCCCTGTTTGTTTTCTTGCTGCTTCTTTTGCTTGTGCTTTTCCTTATACTGAGACGGCGGACTGGGACGCTTGTCCGTGTGAGGGGTGAGCTGGAGGAGCTTGTTAAAAGGAGGAATGAGGCGGAGAAGAGGCTGAGGGCGGCGGAGGCTGAGCGCGCGAATCTGGTGAGACAGCATGAGGAGGCGCTGGCAAGGCTGAAGCAGGAGAAGGATGCTCTTCTAGCCAAGGAGGAGGAGATCAAAAAGAGCGCAGCCGCTTTCCAGACTGATCTGGCCAAGATGTCTGCCATGGAGGAGGAGATGAGGATCTATCGTGTTAAGCTTGGTGAGCTTAACAGGGAGAAGGAGGAGCTGATGGCCCGGTTTGAATCAGAGAAAAAGGCCTCTGTCGAAAGAGAGAAGAAGGCCCGGGCAGAGCTTGAGAAGGAGATTGAGGCCCTGAAGAAGAGGATCGCCGCTATGGAGAGGGATTTTGAGATTGAGATGGAGAAGAGGGAGGAGGCCCATAAAAAACGTGTAGATGAGATAAAGTCCTCCACCAAGGAGGCTATGGTGAAGCTCAGGAAGGAGAAGGACAGGGCCATATCTGATTTGAAGGCAGAGAATGAGAGGCTGAAAAAAGAGGTGGAGAGGCTCAAAGATGATATCCGGGTCCTTGAGATCGAGAAGCTGTAGGTGTGGTTGGCTATGGCAGGTTTGGTCGATGGTGTTTTGAAGGGTGTTGGCTCGCCGCAGTATGTGATTGTGGCGGCTGCGGTTTTCCTTCTGGCCGTCCTTGGGTTTACAGGGCTTTCAAGGAGGAAAGGTAAGAGGAGCCGCGCCTCTCCTGAGAGGGAGGATGGCGCCCGGTCTGATGAGGAGAAGGTTGCCATGGCCGCAAGGATCGAGGAGCTTGAGAAGGCCAACAGCGATCTGCGGGAGCGCCTTCGAAGCCTGGAGATGGAGTATCTTGAGAAGCAGGAGCGGATAGCGAGGGAGGAGGGTGAGGTGGGCTCAAAGGCCAGGGAGCTTGAGGAGGGTTTGAAGGAGGTCTATGCCCTGAAGGAGATGCTCGATGAATACCGGGTGATGGTGGGGACCCTGAAGAAGGAGAAGGCCGTGCTTGAGGCGAAGGTGGCTGAGCTCACTGCGATCGTGAAGGAGGGCAAGAAGAAGCTGGAGGAGAGCGTTGCGGCTGAGGCCCGGAGGATGGAGGAGGAGAAGGAGGAGATAAAGGAGAAGGCAAAGGAGATGGTGCTCGCCTATAAAAAGGAGACCAGCGCCCGCATAGCCGCTCTTGAAGAGGAGAACAAGGCCCTCAAAGAGAAGCTTGAGAAGATGAGGGAGCAGTACGGGGCGTGGGAGGCGATAGAGGGGCTTTAGGGGGACCCTGCTATGGAAGGTGGTCATGCGCCGTCTTTTGACTCTGTGAGCGAGGCTTAACTAGCCCATGTATCACGGGGGTACGGGCTCTTCTGCTAGGGGATTCGCATTCTAAAACCCAAAAGAGCGTCTTTGAAGAACATGGCTGCTTTTTTTAGTGGCTGAACATGTGCATGATGGGTATGAGCCTCGCGTACTCC
>RFHW01000125.1 GCA_003695745.1 Methanobacteriota archaeon
CGGGCCGACGACGATGAAGAAAGAGTGGCATGAAACCCTAAAGTGAAAGAGGACGTAGAAGCCCCTGTTTTAATCAGCCCAGCCAAAATCCTACTTCTTCTACCCGTCCTCTTTTGTCGAACTTCTCTGGTTATTCTGGCTTTCAGCCCACATTCCTCCAGTGTTTTACACCCACGTCTTTAAGGTTCCCTGCAAACTATCGAATGCACTTTTACATGCATTGCTAGCAGACTATTGCCAACAATGTTTTGTCTATCCTTTCTCATATTTATAGTTTTATGCTTTAACGAAATAAAAATTCTAAGATACTCTATACCATAAGGTTTGTGAATTGGACCCTGTTAAAAATCCTCCAGCTTGGAAAGCCCCTTTCCATCTAACATGAGCGGCACCTCAGAGCAATCCCTGCTGGATCAGCCTGGCAACCTGCGGCTTCGTATACCTCCACACGATATCTGCCTTTTTATCCCCCTGCACATCCCACGGTCGCACTATGACCACATCTCCCACCACGACCCAGATGCGGCGTTTCATCTTCCCAGGTATCCGGGCCACCCTCACCTTCTCATCCTTACATCGCACGATCATCCTGGACCCGCCGAGCATCTGCTCAACGGTGCCCAGGATCTCGCCTTCCTTGGGCATTCGAAGGCGTCTCAGCTGCTCCTCTTCAACATCGCTCATCCATATCACTTTCCAAAATAACCTCTTACAGGCGCAAGGATCTGCGCCACATATTCAGAAAGGCTTTTTTTAAGGTCGGCCGGATGCACCGCCTCATCCTTGAAATCCCTCTCCAGATTTATATAGCTATGGTAGCTGAGGTCGCCGCCGAACTTCTGAGGCCTCTTGATGAGGACCTCATCATATCTGGGGAACACGTGGTATCTGTAGAGCTCAAGAACAGGGTTCCCCTCTGTAACGCCTGCCGGGCAGTATGCCTTCTTTATCTTCCTTGCGATCTCCTCAGGCGGGTCATCGACAGAGATGAAGTTGTCCTTGCTTGAGGACATCTTCTCATCGCCATCGAGGCCATGGATTATGGGGAGGTGGATGAATGCAGGCGATGGCAGGCCGAGCCTGGGCAGGTTGTCCCGGGCCAGCATATGTATCTTCCGCTGGTCAGAGCCGCCAACCGCAATGTCCACGCCCAGGGCCACCATGTCGGCCACCTGCATGAGAGGATAGAGCACCCGTGCAACAGAGGGGTTCTCCTCATCTCTGCTTATCACATCCATGCTCCTGCGGGCCCGCAGCAAGGTGGTTGTGAGGGCAAGCCTCTGGACGTTCATGAAATAGTCTGGGTCCAGCTGTATCTCGGAGCCCAGGACAAAATCCGTCTTCACAGGGTCAAGGCCCAGGGCGATGAAACACTCCCTGTTGTAGTCCGCGATCTTTCTGATCTCATCGAGGCTCCCCTTGCCGTTGAGATGGGCGTGGAGATCTGCAAGGAGCACGGTCACCTTGACGCCTGCCTTCTGCAGGTCTATTAGCTTGTTCACAGAGAGGGCGTGCCCCAGATGGATCTTGCCGCTGGGCTCATATCCTGCATAGGCGCGGAGCTCCCTGCCGCTGTCCACAAGCCCTTCAATCTCTTCTCTCGTCACCACTTCGCTTGTGTTTGCCAGTATCAGGTCCAGACGCTCATCCCTGTCCATAGCTGAAATAAGAGGGTGGAGGGTTTAAAAAGCTTTACACTATTGTTTGATTTTATATATGATGAGACCTGATATAAACAGCGGGAGAGCGAAGTATGGAGGACCGAAGTGTCTTTGCGCTCTTTACAGCGGCGCTGGTCATCGGCGGCGCCCTGGGAGCAGGCATAAGCTACCTCATCTACGAGCCAAGGATCACAGGTTTGCAGGCAGACCTCGGCCAGATGAAGGCGGAGATGGACGCATTAAAGGAGGACAGCGCCGGAGCCGAGATAAGGAGTTCGGTGGAGGCGCTCTCCAGAGAGATGGATTCCCTCTCCAGAGAGGTGGAGAGGGTAAAAGGCCTGATCCCGCCTGAAACCACGGGTCAGAGCGAGGAGGAGAGGATAATCGGGATATACGACAATGTGTCGCCTGCGGTGGTCTTCATCACATCCACGGCGCTGAGCTATGACTTCCAGATGGAGACGATAGTGCCTGAGGTGGGGGTGGGCTCTGGCGTGGTCGTCAGCAGAGACGGATACATACTCACCAACAACCATGTGGTGGAGGGCGCCGAGAACATCACCGTCTCCTTCAGACCGGGCGAGGAGCTCCCGGCAACGCTCGTGGGCACGGACCCGGCCACAGACCTTGCTGTCCTCAAGATAGACCCGCCGCCTGACATCCCGGTGGCAACACTGGGGGACTCAGACAAGGTAAGGGCTGGCATGACGGCTATCGCCATTGGAAACCCCTTCTCCCTTGAGCGCACCATCACAACAGGCGTGGTGAGCTCTGTGAACAGGACCCTTGACGCCGAGACAGGGGACATCATCTTCGGAGTGATACAGACCGATGCCAGCGTGAACCCCGGGAACAGCGGAGGCCCGCTCCTCAACTCCAGAGGCGAGGTAATAGGGATCACATCTGCCATCATATCCCCTGTAGAGGGTTCCATCGGCATAGGATTCGCAATACCCATCAACACGGCGAAGAAGGCCATGGCCCAGCTCATCGAAAAGGGCTATGTATCCAGACCGTATCTGGGCATCACAGGCGCCTCTGTGGGAGGGTTCCCGCCGGAGCTCAACCTACCTGAAAAGGGTGTTCTCATCGTGGATGTGGTCATAGACAGCCCCGCTGACAGGGCAGGCCTCAGAGGCTCGGATATGGAGGTGCAGGTGGGGAGCATCATCTACCCTGTGGGCGGAGACGTGATAACATCCATTGACGGCCGGAGGACCGACACCATAGAGGACCTTCTGGAGGAGCTCTCCAAGAAAGAGGTGGGTGAAAGAGTCACCATCACATATGTGAGGGACGGCGTGGAAGAAACTGTGGAGGTTGTTCTGGGGGAGAGACCCGGCTGAGCCCCCTCTTGTCGCCGGACCCACCGCCCATAGGAAGAATGGAAAAGGAGAAAGCCAGAGCCAAACCAGAGGGGCGGCGCCGATCCATCCTATGTGTACATGACGCCTGCGGCCTCTGTGAACTGGGTCTCCTCCTTTGCCTTGAGCACCTTTTCAATGGCGTTGAGGAAATCCATCTTCGTCACCTTGTCCCTGTTCTCCCGGATCGCGAACATACCGGCCTCTGTGGTGATGGACTTGATATCAGCGCCTGAGGCGTTCTCAGTGAGGGTTGCCAGCTCCTTTATGTCCACGTCACTGTTCACATTCATGTTGCGCATGTGGATTGCGAAGATGCTCTGCCGGGATTCAAAATCCGGGAGATGGACCTCGATGAGCCTGTCAAACCTCCCTGGTCTGAGCATGGCCGGATCTATGATGTCCAGCCGGTTCGTGGCAGCGATGAAGCGCACATTGTTCCTCACGTTGAAACCGTCCATCTCTGCAAGGAGCTGCATCAAGGTCCGCTGAACCTCGCGGTCACCGCTGGTGGAGGCCTCTGTCCTCTTTGCCCCGATGGCGTCAAGCTCGTCGATGAATATGATGGAGGGCGCCTTCTCAGTGGCCATCTTGAAGAGCTCACGCACAAGCCGCGCCCCCTCGCCGATGTACTTTCGCACAAGCTCTGAGCCGATGAGCCTGATGAAGGTGGAGTTCGTCTCATGGGCCACCGCCTTTGCAAGCATGGTCTTGCCTGTGCCAGGAGGCCCGTAGAGGAGCACGCCCTTGGGAGGCTCGATACCTACCTTCTCAAAGAGCTCAGGTTTGAGCAGGGGAAGCTCAACAGCCTCCTTGATCTCCTGGATCTGCTCGTCAAGACCGCCGATGTCTGAATAGGTGACACCAGGGGTCTCATCGACCTCCATGGCCGCAACGGCCGGGTCCTTCTCCCAGGGCAGGACCTCGATGATGGCAAAGGACTGCTGGTTCATGGACACCCTCGCCCCTGCCACAAGGTCAGCCGGGTCCACGAACTGTGAGGCGTTCACAACGAAATTCGGCCCTGCAGAGCTTCTCACAACGACCTTGCCGTTCTCCAGGCGGTCCACGATGGTGCCCACAATGAGGGGTGGTGTGCGGAGGCGCTCCACCTCGCTCTTGAGCTTCCGGAGCTCTCTCTCCATATGGATCCTTTCATTCTCAAGCTCCCTTTTCCGATCCTCAAGGTACTGGACCCTCTGGGAATAGCCCTTCTTCACCCTCGTGTTCTCGTTTGAGAGCTGCAGACACTCCCGCTCAAGCTCCCTCACCCTGTTGAGCAGGTACTTCGTCATCTCCTCCTGGCTTTTCACATCTTCTTTGGTCATCTTCTACCTAAACACCTATTCAACAATAACAACTAATAAATATTTCTATCGATGATAGTTGGCCATCATGAACTGCGAGATATGTGGAAGGGAGATCGCTAAAGAGCCTGTTTCTGTGAAGATCGAAGGCACGCTCATGAGGGTCTGCAGGAGCTGCGCGCGGCTCGGTGAGGAGGTGCGCAGCCGCACCGCCCCAACCTCAGGGGCAGGGCCGTCGAGAAGGCCTGTGCACACCGGCGGATCTGAAAAAACCATTGACGTTGTAGAGGGCTATGACAGGCTTATCAGGAGGGAGAGGGAGAAGCTGGGGCTCACACAGGAGCAGCTGGGCGCCAAGATAAATGAAAAGGGCTCTGTCATTGCAAGGCTTGAATCCGGCCATATGAAGCCAGATATAAAGACGGCCAGGAAGCTCGAGCGGCTCTTCAGAGTCAGGATCCTGGAGGAGCTGGAGGAATAGATGGTGTGAAAGGCGCTGGGATCCATGACCGATCTTGAAGGATTCGCACAGAGGAGGATCATCGAGGGATGGGGGCGGCAGGACATCGTCTCTGCTCTGACCGAGCTTGTGAGGGAGTTCAAAGACTGGGAGATGGAAAAGGCATCGGCCTTCTCAGAGGCGGTGTACGAGGAGGTTAAGACATCGCTCGCCTATGTGGATCTGAAAGACAGGTTCCTCAAGAATCTCCTCGATTATCCAAAGACCGGTGTTGCCATGGGCGAGTTCGGCGTGGGCTCAAGGGGAGAGGGGGATTTCAAGGTCCACAGGGATATTGCCGAGATCATCGGTGAACAAAGTGTTGTTGTGGGGCCTGGAGAGCAGGATGATGCAGGCGTGGTAGAGGGAGGCGGCAGATACGTGACCGCAGCGGTGGACGGCATCCACTCACGCCTCTCCCGATTCCCCTTCCTGGCAGGCTTCCACGCCGCAAGGGCTTCCCTGAGGGACATATATGTGATGGGCTCAAGGCCTGTGGCCCTCATCTCAGACATACATCTGGCAGATGACGGCGACATTGGCAAGCTCTATGACTACACGGCAGGCATCTCTGCCGTTGCAGAGTCCACTGGAACGCCTGTTGTGTCTGGCAGCACCCTCAGGGTGGGCGGTGACATGGTCTTCGGAGACCGGCTTGTGGCAGCCGTCGGGGCGGTGGGCGTCTCTGAGACCCTGCCATCGGCAAGGCAACATGCCAGGGCAGGGGACGTGATACTCATGACCCTTGGAAGAGGAGGCGGCACAATAGCCACCACAGCGATCTACAGCGGCAGCTTCGATGTGGTGAAGGAGACACTGAACGTGGATTTCATGCGCTCCATGGAGGCGATCCACAAAGAGGGGCTGCTGGAGAATATCCATGCCACGACAGACGTGACCAACGGCGGGCTGCGAGGCGACGCAGCTGAGATCTCAAAGGCCTCAGGGACGAAGCTCATCTTTGAGGAGAGGGAGCTGAGAAAAACGGTGTCCCGGCCTGTGCTTACGATGCTCGAGGCGCTGGGCATAGACTACCTCGGCGTGTCAACAGATTCCCTGCTGCTCATACTGCCAGAGGAGGATGCGCCGGAGGTCATGAAGGCGCTGGAAAAGGTGACCCCTGTCTATGAGGTGGGCAGGGTTGAGAAAGGAGCTGGCGCAGCCATGATAAAGGAGGCAGACGGAAGCATTGAGGAGCTTAAACCCCTATTCAGGGAATCGGCCTATACAAAGGTGAAGAGGATCGTGGGCGAAACACCGCCGGAGGATATGGTGGAGATGTCACGGGCCCTTGACGCTGCAAAGAAAGAGGCCCAGAAAAAGAAAGAAGAGGTCAAAAGATGGATGGCGAAAAGAGATTAAGCCATCCCTCTCCACCCTTTTTCCCGTCTTCGTCGCCTTCTCAAGGGCTACAGCTCGGCAAAAGCGCGGCCGGAAAAACCACCTTTTTAACCTCGCTCTAATTCCAAATGGAATGCACGAGCTCGGCCAAAAATCCGGGCCAAAAATCTCAACGGAGATTTCAGCTCCGGTGAAATCGGGTTTCTTTTCCAGCAGGTTTTCTTTCCATCTCTTAGAACTTTTCCTCAAGCCCTTAGCATTGTTTTTATCACC
>RFHW01000126.1 GCA_003695745.1 Methanobacteriota archaeon
TCCTCGTCACCTTCTATGAGGACACCGTGGAGCATGAATACTGGCTCTATGAGGGTGTGGAGTATCTTGAGAGGAACCTTGTGACAGACCCCTCATCATATGCAATAGACCTTGAGCCCGGCACATACCCCGAAGGCGCAAACGGCACGCTCTATGTGCTCTATCACAACGGCAACGAGCCCGATGACCGGCTATATTTCAACGACCACCTCCTGAATGACTCAGACGGCGCATATCTCCTTGGCACAGAGAACTCGAACTACCTGACGATGGAGCGATATGATGTGTCAGAGTATCTCACAGGCGACGATGTGGTGAACTTCACCTACGGCGTGAACATGAACACGCCCATATTCCCATCGCTCGTCATACTTGACGTGGGCCTCTCAGACTCCCGTGCGCCGGCTGTCACATTCACATCGCCCGCCAACAACTCAGCCTTCCCGGCGAACACAACAGTGGAGATAAACCTCACCGTCGATGACCCGGGGGCATCTGTGGTCCTGGAGATCGGCGGCGAGAATGTGACGCCATCGAACCTGTCATCAGGGAACTGGAGCTACAGGTGGAACCTCACCGGCCTCTGGAGCCCCGGGCAGGGCTTTTCCAGTCTTCACAGGGTCACCGCCTATGCGAGCGATTCATCGGGGAACACTGGCTCCGCCGTTCTGTTCCTGAACATCACAAAGCCTGCGCCGAAGGTCTCGGTCACAAATCCCCTGAACGGCAGCGTCCTTTCTAAAAGCGGGAACATCACCATCGAGACCGCTGTGGACGATCCAAACGCCTCTGTGTCCATTGAGATAGACGGGGAGAATGTGGCAGACAACGCCACCTATGAGTGGGTCCTTTCATCAGAGGCTGAAGGGCTGCACACCATCTCTGCTATCGCCACAGACGCCTACGGCCAGAAGGGCCGCGACACCATAACAGTGAATGTAACCTCCGGCGAGGTCCCTGAGACAACCCCGCCTCCCACCACGGCGCCGCCAACCACAGCTCCGCCTGCGACCACGCCTCCGCCCACCACTCCGCCTCCAACAAAGCCCCCTGAGACAACGCCTCCTGTGACAGAGCCGCCCCTTCCGAAGGTGGACCTTGCCATAAACAGCCTCACGCTCTCAACAGGCTCCACCACCATAGAGAAAGGCAGCGACATAACGGTCTATGTGCTGGCATCCAATGCAGGTGAGGAGGACCTTGAGGCCACGATCGCGCTCTACAGCGATGATGACCTTCTGGAGTCCAGGACATTCGGACTGCCGGGATATGACAGCCGGAAGCAGGAGTTCACCATCAGGGGAGGGGAGCTGAAAGAGGGGATACATACCCTGAAGGCAAAGATATTGATACAGGGGGCGAAGGTGGAGGAGACAGACCCGTCCAACAATGAGCGGGCCCTTGACATCGTGGTGGAGGATGGCTCGGAGCTCTTTGGAACGGTCAAGAAGGCCCTCAAGTGGCTGGCCGCAGCAGCGATACTGCTTGTGGTGGCAAGGATAACGATCAGCTTCATAACCGGTGGCGGAGACGACTATCTCAGGTGATATGCCTCCTCACAGCTCCAGACTCAGCTTTTTGGCCCTGCTCCTCATCGCCGCGGCAGCGGGGTGCTTAAACGCCTCGACCGCATCCCATGGAACAGGCTTTCACCCAGACGGGATGAACAGGGTTGCCGCCGAGAACCTCTCCTTCCCCCTGCGCATGCTCTGGAGCTATGAGACAGATGGCAATGTATATTCCACACCCGCAGTCCATGGGGACACCATATTCTTCGGCTCAAACGACGGCAGGGTCTATGCGCTGGACAGGGATGGGAAGAGGCGGTGGAGCTATCAGACGGGGCTGATGGTCACCTCCTCACCGGCAGTGGCCGACGGGGTTGTGTATATCGGCTCATGGGACAAGCACCTCTATGCCCTTGACGCAGAGACCGGAGAGGAGATCTGGAAGGTTAAGATAGGGGAGGTCGCGGGCAGCTCGCCGCTGGTATCAGAGGGAACGGTCTACATAGGCGCAGGCCACGGTGTATATGCCATAAGGGATTCGGAGGTCCTCTGGGCCTTTGAGACAAAGGGACAGGTCACATCGTCGCCGGCCCTGTTCAACGGCACCATCTTCATAGGCTCCTGGGACGGGGCTCTCTATGCCATTGACGCCGGCACAGGGCGCCTGAGATGGAGCTACCCTGCTGGGGGTCTCATCTATTCCTCGCCCGCCGTTGAAGATGGAACCGTCTATTTCGGCTCTGAAGATGGAGGGGTCTATGCGGTGAGGGCAGGGCGTCTTCTCTGGAGGTACGAGACGAACGGCGAGGTCTATTCATCGCCTGCGGTGGAGGGGGGCGTGGTCTATATCGGCTCTGCAGACGGCAACATATACGCCATCAGGAACGGCTCTCCCCTGTGGATCTTCAGGACAGGGGGGAAGGTATACTCATCGCCCCTTGTCGCCGGAAAGGCCGTCATAGTGGGCTCGAATGACGGCAGGATATATGCCCTGGACAAGGAAAGGGGGAGCATGATATGGAGCTTCCAGACCGGGGATGAGGTCGGCTCCTCACCAGCCGTGTCTGGAGGTAGACTATATATAGGGTCCAGGGACAAGAGGGTCTATGCATTCGGGTGACGCCTATGATAGATAGGAAGAGAGGACGCATATTCGGGGTAAACGTGGTCGACCTCCTGATAGCCCTGCTTGTGCTCTTCGCCATCTTCTCATACCTATCCAGGCCCGATGAGGCGGTGTATCGGGGCAACCAGATGTACATTGCTATTCAGGACCACCAGAGGCTTGATTCAAGAGGCTTCCTTGTGGAGGCAGAGGTAACAGGCACCTATCTATGGGACAACACCCCCTTCCATGAGACAGGCATCCTCCTTCCATCCACGGCCGGCAGGCTGCGGCTGAGAAAGAGGGACGGCACGATCGTGGTCATCGGCGGTGAGCGGGCCTATATCGAGGATGTTGCGGCATCCACCATAAAGATGAAGCCCCTTGACAGCTACCTCGTGGTATTTGAGCTGGAGCCACAGTCCTTTGAAGGCTACAGGGGCCTCATATCCTATCTGGAGTCTCTGAAGGAGGAGATGGGGGCAGACCACCTCTACCTTGACATCGAGGTCGCCGTGGACTCGCCCATGACACATGCAGAGAGGCAGGAGATTGTGAACGAGCTCAATGCCATGTACCTTGTGAAGGCCTTCTATCTGCCGAGGGCTGACCCGCAGGGTTTCGTGGTAAACGTGGTGAAGGCTGAGGTGAGCGAGCTTGCAGGCCTCAATATCCCTGAGGGGGCGGTGAGGACGGGCCGGATAAGGGCATACGCAGGGTACAGTGAGGAGCCGGATCGCGAGTTCCCCCAGGGCTATCATAATGTGAGCGCCAAGGGCCTCCTATGACATTCACAGAGATCCTTCTTGATAGCAGGACAGCCCGCTTTCTACAGGGAAGCGTGGGCTTCTTTGAAGGGGCGGCAAGGGATTCAGCAGCGGTCCGCACGGCATACTCGGCGTTGGCACGCCTCTATCCCCAGAGGATATATGACGCCATGGACAGGCTGAACCAAAGGCAGGAGAGCTTTCTCTCAAGGAACATCGCCTCGCCGGCCGTCATCTTCCCGCTCATATATGTGCTTTTCATATCCATCGGCAGCTACAGGCTCTCGAACCTCGCCATCTTGAGCGTTGCCCTGGGCCTCCTCTTCTTTTATCTGGGTGTGATGTCGCCTGCATTCCACTTCACCGAGATAAAGCTGAACGAGAGGACAAAGGAGATGGGCATCTTCCTCTTCCTCACAGGGCTGCTCTTTCTGGCTGCAGACCTGCTATCAGCCGGCGCCATACCGCTCCTTAACCCCTCTGCAAGGAGGAGGCTTGTGGTCCTCTATACCATGCTGGCGCAGCTCATCCCCCCAGGCGGCATACTGCTCATCGCCTTTTTCGGTGAGGGATACAGGAAAGGCGATCTGGAGCTGAAAAAGGCGCGTATCTATGGCTTTGCCATGCTGGCGGTAACCCTTCTCCTGATCTCCACACTCGGCTTCAGAACACAGATCATCGTGACCCTCCTTGGCGGCCTCACTGCAATGTATCTCACAGGGCTCGTTGGTTTTGTGGAGGTCATGGCAGGTCTCGGCCTCGCCGCAGCAGGGATAGCGCTTCTGGGATATCTCAGGGCCGTCATAGAGGGCAGCCCCATAGGGCCTCTTGAGGTGATGGGCGCGAGGATCGGGCTCACCCTGAGCGTCTACGACTATCTTGTAAAGCGGTTCATGCCCTTCGGCGCAAACAGAGGCTACACCCTGCTCGCATCGTTCTCATCCTTCATACCCGGCATCCCGGGTCCAAGGCTGGGTCCGCGCACCATCGTGGCAAGGCTCTTTGGCATAACAGGGATCTCCGTCACATCCACCCTCCTGGGCACGATCGTCCTCGACTTCGGCATCGTGGGGGTCATCCTCTTCATGTTCCTCCTCGGCCATGTGCTCGGGACAGGATACAGGGCCGCCAGGACAGGCGCTGCCATGGGCGTGGGCATATACTCGCTTCTGCTTGCCTATTCCATCGTGGGCATCGAGACAGGGCTTGTGGACTTCAACGTGCTCATGATGTTCTCCATAGGCTATCTCCTCCTGAGAAGCTCGGAGAAAGGAGCTAAAACCTGCTCTTGATATAGTCATAGGCGGAGAGGGCCGCTATCGTGCCCTGTGACACGGCCACAGTCACCTGCTTGGGGCTGCCATAGACGACGTCGCCGGCAGAGAAAAGCCCCGGCACACTGCTCATCTGGGCA
>RFHW01000127.1 GCA_003695745.1 Methanobacteriota archaeon
TCTTCCCTTTTCTATGTCCAGGAGGACGCTGCCCTTCAGTATGGCGAACTTCCTGACCCATCCTATGGATTCCAGCGCCTCCTTCAGGCCGGTGGTTTCGCCGTCTATGGAGAGCTCAATCGTTGTGATCTCAGGCTCAGGCGCTTTTTTTCCCTCCTCCTGCGTCGCTCCGGTGAGCTTGAGCCTCTTTGACTCTAGATACATCTTCCGCATTTCAAGATTCTGATAGTGTTCATCCATCTTGATCTTCACATCAGTCTTCACCTGAATTATGGAAAGGCGCAGAGCCTGAATGATCACGGTCCCTACAAAATACATGAAAATTCCAGCCAACCCCACTATAAATAACTGGATGAGTATCTGAATCATCGCGGCTAATTCCATGATATCACTGATACAATAATGAACAATCATTATATTTATATTTAACCCTCAACAAAGATTTATATCAGATAGCAGCCATAGTTGAGGGCGGATGTACGACCTTATAATCGTCGGAGGCGGTATATGCGGCTTTTCAGCGGCCATGTACGCCGGCAGGCTGGGGCTGAAGACCCTTGTCCTCGAAGGCGGCGTGCTGGGAGGGACCATAACCACAACGAACATCGTGGAGAACTGGCCGGGCATCAAGAAGATATCGGGCGAAGACCTTGCAATGCAGGTGATAGACCATGCAAAGGAATACGGTATCGAGGTCAGAAACGAGTGGGTCAGGGAGGTCAGAGCAGGCGGGAAGAAAGGCTGTTTCACCGTCCTCGGCGAGGAAGGCACATATGAATCCAGGACCATCATCTTTGCCACAGGCGCAAAACACCGCAAGCACCCTGCAAAAGGGGCGGAGCGGCTGGAGAACAAGGGCGTCCACTACTGCGCCCTCTGCGACGGACCCCTCTACACCGGCAGGGAGGTGGCTGTCATCGGAGGTGGGGACTCGGCGGCCAAGGAGGCGCTGCTCCTCACAGAATATGCGAGCAGGGTCCATCTCATTGTGCGAGGCAAGGCCCTCCGCGGCGAGCCTGTGAACAACAGGCGGGTTCTGGAGAACAAAAAGATCGCCCTCCACACAGAGCGGGAGGTGATGGAGATGAAGGGAGAGAAAAAACTGGAGAGCCTCATCATGAAAGGGCCTGACGGAAGGCTGGAGGAGCTCCCGGTGGCCGCCGCCTTCATCGCAATCGGCATCACACCCCTCTCAGAGGTGGCGGAGAAGATGGGTGTGAAGGTGAACAAAAAGAAGGAGATCATAATAGACCGGACCTCGTCAACCAACATCCCCGGTGTCTTTGCCTGCGGCGATGTGACCGATACAAGGTTTAAACAGGCCATAACAGGCGCCGGCGAGGCCGTGACAGCCGCCTACTGGGCATATGCACATGTTAACGATGAAGGATATGTATGCCCCCATGGCGAAGAAAAACCCTGAGGTGAAAGAAAAGATGACAGAGGATATCTCAAAGGATGAATTGAAGGCGAAGATAGACGGAGGCGAGGATTTCCAGCTCGTTGACGTGAGGGGAAAGGAATGCTGCTATGACAACGGCCACATCCCCGGCGCCATATCGATGCCCTTGAACGAGCTGGAGGAGCGGGCCCCCAGAGAGCTTGACAGGGACAAGCTTGTGGTGGTCTACTGCGGCAGCTACACATGCACCCTCAGCCCGAGGGCCGCCCACATGCTAAAGCACCACCTGGGATTCAAAAAGGTCCTCGACTACTCAGGCGGGATCAAGGAGTGGCAGGAATCAGGGCTCCCTGTTGAGAAATAAGGCCGCCTCAGCTTCCAAAGGGCCCGGTGGGGGAAAGGAATGGCAAAAACTTATAAATGGGTTGCCCTGAAAGGGCCCTTCAATGACCGTTAAGCCAGAGGAAAAGGCACCGAGCGACTCGCGCCTGAAAGGGGCGTTCTGCTACTTCCCCATCATCGGCTGGATAATAAGCCTCTTTTTCATACTCACCGAGAAGGATGACAGGTACGTGAGGTTCAACGCCTATCAGGGGCTGCTCCTCCTCATCGTCTTCTTCGTCGTCTATATGGCGCTGGACGTCCTCTCAGCGCTTATGGCGCAGACCCTCTACCCAGAGCTTGCCATCGCCATTGCAAAGAGGCTGCTGCCCATCATATACCTGGGGGTTTCGCTCCTCCTCATCTACAAGAGCCTTCTTGGCGAGAGGCTTCTCCTGCCCACCATCGGGAAGGCCGCTGAAAGACAGGTCTAGGCGACGGCCCAGTTCTTCTGCAGGAAACCGGGTATCTGCGACGAGTCCTTGGGCCCCACGATTATCTCCCAGCCCGTTGCATCCTCAAGCTCCCCCTTGATCCTCGCTGAGACGCCGGGGATGATGAGCTTTCTGTGCTTCACCTTCTCCTCGATCTTGGAGCGCTTGAAGATGTCCTGTATCACCTCAGGGGTGATCTTCTTCCCTGCCATGGACACCTCCACCGCCAGCCCTTCTGTGTCTGCCACCAGGACGTAGCTTGGGATCTTGGCTGACTCAAGGTCGGATGCCACCGTGAAATAGGTGAGGGCGAAGTTGGTGGTCAAAAAGACGGGCGAGCTCTCATCAGGATTTCCTATCTCATAGAGCTTGGACTCCACCGACACCGGCACACGGGGGTCTGTGTAGATGTTGAGCCGAAGGTTCAGGAGCGGCAGGTTGGACCATATCTCTGTTGAGTGAAGGATGAGCAGGTCGCAGTATCGCATGATCTGGGAAGCGGCGATAGCCGCCTCCTCATAGGCGGCGTGGACCTCATCTTCAGAGCCCAGCCACGACACCATCGGGACCCCCATGAGGGGATACATGGCCTCAGGGACCTCCTCCTCTATGGCAAGCCTCCTCAGGATGGCAAGGTTGTTGATGGTCTCTGCAAAGCCGTCGCCCAGGGGGGCGGTGCCTGTGTCAAGGACGATGTCCTCCACGCCGGCATCCTTTAGCCTTCTGGAGAGCTCAAGAAGACCCTGCACATCGCCGGGCACAGAGGCCGCAATGGGGAGGCTGTGCCTCACCGCCAGCTCAGCCACCTTCTCCCAGTTATCCGGGGTTGCGGCGTAGAGGAGGGGCCTTCTGTCAATGGCGATCTCAGCCCCCACTTCAAGGGCCTCAACATCGTATGAGCATAGCACCACCGGCAGCTCTGTTGTCTCCACCACATTGAGCACAGCCTCTCCAAAGGCCGTGGGGTCGCCGCTCTTGCACCGCACCGCAACCCCGTCGAGCCTGAGTATCCGCCCTATCTTCTCCACGCCAAAGCCCTCGATCTCCCTCACCCGTTTTTGCAGCTCCTCTGCTGGCATGGTGTCATCCACATCATAGAAGAGGGCAGTGGGGTTGAAATAGGTGAGCTCATGGCGGTACATCACCTCCTCGCCGCCGACCTTCACAGCCCGCTCGCCAGAGCCGATGACCACCTCCTTCACAGGCGGTGAGAGAAGCTTTATGAGCGCCTCCTTCTTTGAGGCGTATTTCTCCTCATCAAGGGGCGGGCAGTCGGCCGGCGTCGCAGCCCTCTCAATGAGCTTTGATGCGAAGGCCATGCACGTGTCCACACCGCACTTCCGGCAGTTGATGCCGGGCAGGTTCTTGTAAACATCCATGGGGGAGAGCCTTGCCAACGTCACACCTCACGATCCTTTTTATGCATCTCAATGTAGGAGTTCACAGCCCCGGCTATGGCAGCCGTCTTTTTCCGGGCCCTGAATATCTCGGAGAGACCGAGCAGATGGAACTCCTCATACTCTACCATCTTCTTCATCTCCTCTAAGATGTTGTTCTCCTCTATAAAGTTGGTGGAAAGCTCGCCTTTTCTGAAGGCCTCGCTTGTTATCACCGCCATGTGAAGGGGTATGTTGGTCGTGATGCCTGTGATGATATAGTCATAGAGGGCGCGTTTCATCCGTTCCACAGCCTTCTCCCGTGTCATGTCCCAGACAATGAGCTTTGCCACAAGGGAGTCGTAGAAATGGGGGATGGTGTATCCCATGTGGATGCCTGAGTCAACCCTCACACCCGGCCCGCCTGGAGACCGATAGTTCCTGATACGCCCTGTCCCGGGTCTGAAGTCGTTGAGGGGGTCCTCGGCGTTTATCCGGCACTCGATGCTCCAGCCCCTTGGGACGATGTCCTCCTGCCTGTGGGAGAGGCCCTCTCCGGCAGCGATCCTTATCTGCTCCCTCACAATGTCCACGCCGGTAATCATCTCTGTCACAGGGTGCTCCACCTGCAGACGGGTGTTCATCTCGATGAAGTAGAAATCGCCAAGGGAATAGACGAACTCAACGGTGCCTGCGTTGGTGTAGTCTATCGCCTCGCCGGCGCGAAGGGCCGCCGCAGTCAGCCTCTCACGGAGCTCTGGCGTCACCACAGGGGAAGGCGCCTCCTCGATGACCTTCTGATACCTCCGCTGTATGGAGCACTCCCTCTCATAGAGGTGTATCAGCCCTTCCTCATCACCGAGGAGCTGGACCTCCACGTGCCTGGGCTTCTCAAGGTACTTCTCAATAAGGATCGAGGGGTTCCCGAAGGCGGACTCGGCAATGGATCTGGAGGACTCGAAGAAATCGCCGAGCTCCTCATCGTTGCGGGCGACCTTCATGCCAATGCCGCCTCCGCCTGCAGAGGCCTTTATGAGCACAGGATAGCCGATCTCCCCCGCCACCTTCACGGCCTCTGACTCGGACCTCACCTCTCCGTCGCTCCCAGGGACAACAGGGACGCCTGCCTCTTTCATGATCCTTTTGGCGGCGATCTTGTCCCCCATCTTCTCAATGGCCTCTGGCGATGGGCCGATGAAGACGAGGCCTGCCTCCTCGCAGGCCCGCGCAAAAGCAGGGTTCTCGGCAAGGAATCCGTAGCCGGGATGGATGGCCTCGGCGCCTGATTTCAGGGCGGCATCTATGATCCGGTCTATCACAAGATAGCTTTTGGACGCCGGGCCCTCGCCGATGTGATAGGCCTCATCGGCATAGAGCTTGAAGAAGGCGCCTCTGTCGGCGTCAGAATAGACGGCCACGTTCTTCACACCGAGCTCGCGCGCCGCCCGCATCACCCTGACGGCGATCTCACCCCGGTTCGCCACAAGGATCTTCTTGAACATCCCCTATAGATATGAACAGAGATAGATAAAGTTTTGGAAAGGCCCTTGCTCTACAGCCGCTGCTCTTTTTGCA
>RFHW01000021.1 GCA_003695745.1 Methanobacteriota archaeon
ACACCATGATCTGCAGGGGATAGACCCTCTTCACACCCTTGTATGTGATGGCCAGCACCAGCTCGTTGTCCTCAATCCACTCATCTGCCTCCTCCACACTCACGAACCTTGGGTTGTCAATGGAGGGTATGCCGTCCTTCGGCGGGCCGCCGCTCACGATCTTGGCTGGATCAACAATGTATTTCACACCATCAGGCGTTGTCTTAATCTCATCGCTTGGTGTGGTCTGGCTTCCAAGGCATCCCGCTGCAAGCAGAGCGCCCAGGAGCAGCAAAACCGGCATTTTCATCTTCAAACTCAGTTTATACATCCTCCCTATAGATACGCAAAATAACATCAGAGCATTAACATCGATACAAGGATATCTGTAATCACCGCCCCTTTCTACCATGCCTCCATTTGTCACCCTCCCTCAAGCTTCGACTTCGTCTCGCTTTCAGTCGCTCGATACAGACAAATACGTTGTGACAGTCACAATGCCACCCTCCTCTGATTATATTTGTCAACCGTGAAACCTATGATTGATCCGATTAAAGCACCGATGAGGATTGCAATAGGATAGGCAAAATATAATAAAATAAATCCGAGACCTAATATATCTCTCGCAATGTAAAATGCAATAAGAAGTGGGAGATATAGTAAATAATACAGAGGCGCTATACCGACGCATCCAATTAATGCTTCGGTACAGCCTTCTTTTAAATATATTAAACCAAAGTTAACTCCTTTAATTTTCAGTATCCCAACTACCAGCCCCCAAACTCCTCCAGTCACCGCCCCTTTCTTCCATGCCTCCATCTATCTGTTGCCTCCTCCTTGATTATGTTATCATTGTCCTCTTCGTGTTAATAATTGTTTGGGCATTTGAGCAGGTGGCCTTGGCACGTAACCTTCAATCCCAGAATCTCTTGGTGCGGGCGTAGTCTCTCTCGCTTTTCAGGATGTTGCGGTAGAGCTCCTCCTCGCTGCTGGAGTCCCTGAGAATCCTCTTCCCAACCTCGCCGCCCACGCCGCGGGCAGCCAGCACCTCGCATAGAAGCGGGCCGTATGATAGGAAGAGCCCGCCCAAATCCTGAATCCTCCTCACCTCTTTCTTCTCCTCCTTTGAAAGGGTTCGGCCGGACTTGTATTTCCTGAAGACCTTGATGGCTTCATCTGGTTTATAGGTGATTGGCGCAAGCATCCGCGCCCCGCATCTGCCGCATCTGATGTCGCCGGGTATGTTCCTGACCAGAAAGGACTCGTGCCACTTTCCACAGTATGCGCATAGCAGGGTTATCCGTCTGCTCTGGATACGGTTTTTAAGGGCGCGCAGGATCATCTTTTCAGCCCGCTCCGGGAGAATGAACTCGGAAAAGGCGGCCATCCCGATCTCAGAGATGGGTGAAGGCCCTTTTAGCCGCAGGATGTCAAGGGCGATCCTCCCCTTCTGAACCCCTGTGAGGACCTCGGCGGCCTTTGCCACGTCAAGATTTGAGGTGAATATGTCTTTAAGGGTCTCCCTATATATGGGTGAATCCTCCCATGCCTCTATGATCCTCGGGAGCCCGAGGTGCTGCAGGTCCACCTCAGGGGATATGGCGCCGAATCTCCTTGCCACATGGATGAACCTCCATTTAAAGTGGCCCGTCCTCTTCAGGCTCACAGAGAGCAGGGGCCTGATGAAGGATGGCTGTGTCTGGAAGAGCTCCCGCGCCATCCCGGTGGACACATCCTTCGCCTGTATGATTATCCTGTAGGGGTCTGTCCTCAGGCCTACAGAGTGGCCTGTCTTGGCTGAGAGCAGCGCTGAGAAGACCCTGCCAAGGGTCTCGTTGACCTTCAAACCGAAGACCGAGTTGATGACGAGAAAACCCTGGAAGAGCTCCACCAGGATCCGCCGGTCATGGGGGATGGGAAGGCCCATGGCCCTCTGCTTCCTCACAGCGCTCATGGCAAGGCGTCTGGTGTAGGTGTCGGCATCATATCCGGAGAACCCCCGTCTCCTCAGGGACCCGGCCTCCCGCGCGACGGCATATTCCACAGGGATCTCCTCGCCCACCCATCTCGGGACCTCGCCTGCCACCACGCCCACAGGCTCGAGCAGGACCTCCCTGCCCTCGATGGCCACCACATGCCATGGCATGGCCTTGAATATTATGAGATCGCCCTCCTCAAGGCCTGCCACAAAGGCCTCGTCCAGCACCCCGACGCTGGAGTTGGACACGCTGTTTTTCACGAAATACCTCTTTTCATCGGGGATGGTGGAGATGTTCTCATAGTAATACTGGCGTGTCTTCCTGCTTTTCCTGAGCCGATCCCCGTCTATCCAGAGGAGCCTGAGCTCTGCCAGCACCTTCACCACATCGTCAAACTCCTCTTCTGTGAGGTCTCTGAACACCCCGGTCTTCTTCAGGATCCTATAGCATCTCTCTCTGTCCATCTCGCCCAGGTCGAGGAGGAGCCCGGCTATCTGATGGGCGAGAACGTCATAGGGCTTTTCGAAGATGGCGATGTCCTCGAGCTCATCTTTCTTTGCCCTTCTCACAATGACCGCTGCTTCCATGAGGTCGTCGGGATTGTCTGCGATGATCACCCCCTTTGACCTTCTCTTCACCCCGTGGCCGCTTCTCCCCACACGCTGCACAAGCCGGGTCACCTGCCTTGGAGAGCCGTACTGGATCACAAGGTCCACGGTGCCTATGTCTATGCCCAGCTCCAGCGATGAGGTGCAGATAAGGGCTTTGAGCCTGCCCCGGCGGAAGTCGTCCTCCACGGCCTCCCTTGCCTCTCTGGAGAGGGAGCTGTGGTGTATGTCTGCCTTCACCCCCATGACCCTGAATCGGCTTGCAAGGGTCTCTGCCATCTGCCGGGTGTTCACAAAGATGAGCGTTGACCTGTGCTCTTTTACAAGCTCCATCATCCGGCGGAGCTTTGATGCGCCTGCCAGGGTGGAGCATATCTGCTGGGCTATCTCCCGATCCCCCTTCTTCGGGATGGGGCGCTCTACAGAGAACTCCGTGTCCTTTACAGCAGGCACCTTGATGATCTCCACAGGCGACATATCAAGCAAGACCTATCTTTAACCTCCTGAATATATTTTTAAACCTCCTTTGCCAATAACACCCACTATGGACGTGCTGGTCTTTGGCGCAGGCGCGATGGGCTCTGTCTTCGGAGGCTTTCTCTCCCGCAAAAACAATGTGACCCTCGTTGGCAGGAAAAACCACATCGACGCAATCAATGAAAAGGGCCTTACAGTCTCCGGCATCTGGGGCAGACACAGCTTCAGAGGGGTTCAGGCGCTGGAATCGGCTGATGATATCCCCAAGAACACCTTCTTCGACCTTATCATGATAACGGTGAAGTCCTTTGACACAGCGCAGGCGGTGGAGGCGGTGAAGCCCTTTGTGGGCGATGAGACAGCTGTCATGTCCATGCAGAATGGGATAGGGAACGAGGAGGTCATCGTAAAGGCGGTGGGGGCTGAGCACACCATGGGGGGGATGGCAATCTTCGGCGCGCGGCTCCCGGAGCCCGGCCACGCCGAGGTGACGGTCTATGCCGCTCCCTGCAGGGTGGGGGAGATTGGCGGCGGCAGAAGCGCCCGGGCCGAGAAGATTGCCGCCGTCTTCACAGAGACCGGGATACCCGCCGAGGCCTCGGAGAGCATCATCCGTGACAAGTGGATGAAGGCCTTCTACAACATAGCCCTGAACCCTCTTTCCGCCATCCTCAGGGTCCCCTATGGCGAGCTGGGTAAAAAGGAAGAGACAAGGACTGTTATGAAGGCCCTGCTAAAAGAGGCCTTTGCAGTGGCGGAGGCCGTTGGAGTTTCGCTGGATATCACCTGGGACGGATATTTCCAGTATCTCATGGAAAAGCAGCTTCCGCCCACGGCCTCCCACATCAGCTCCATGCTACAGGACATTGAGCGGGGCAGACAGACAGAGATAGACTATCTCAACGGGGCCATCGTCAGATTGGGCGGTGAAAAGGGGGTTGAAACACCGGTGAACAACCTTATCACCAGATATATAAAGGGCCTTGGCGCGTCGGATTCTCCCACGCCGGCGGAGATGGTGAAAGGCCTGCTGGATCTGAGCAGAAAGACGGTGTAGATGATGGAGAGGAGCAGACAGGCGGCTGTGATCCTGGGTCTTGCGGCTTTTATATTGATCCTGATCGGGCCAGAGGGGCTTACAGGCAGATACAGGCAGCTCCTCATTGATGACATCCTCTTTTTCCTTGTTGCCGGCCTGCCGGTGGCGCTTGTGGCGGCCATCTTCATCTTCATCATGGGCGGGGAGAGACCTAAGGGCAGGGAATAGGCTTTGTAGCTCTGTTGATGGATATGGCCCATTACGCAAAAATATTTTAAAGCCCGCACCCCACTACCAACCTATGAAGGCCCTTCTAGTTGTCTGCGACGGCATGGCGGACCGGCCGGTGAAGGCTCTGGGCGGCAAAACACCCCTTGAGGCCGCCGGTACATCGAACCTCGACGCCATTGCGGCAGCAGGTGTATCCGGTATCGTGGACACCATCGCCCCCGGGATACGGCCGGGCTCTGACACAGCCCATCTCGCCATCCTCGGCTACGATCCCTTTGCGTCCTACACAGGCAGAGGTCCTTTTGAGGCGGCTGGCGTGGGTCTGGATGTGAGGCCCGGGGATATTGCCCTGAGATGCAACTTCGCCACAGTAGATGGCAGCGGGGTTGTGGTGGACAGGAGGGCCGGCAGGATCAGCGAGGGGACAGAAGAGCTTGCGCAGGCTTTAAACGGGATAGAAATCCCGGGTGTTGAGCTGCGGTTTAAGGAGTCCACAGGCCACCGGGGTGTCCT
>RFHW01000022.1 GCA_003695745.1 Methanobacteriota archaeon
AACTCTATCAGCCAGAAGGGTTTTTGGGTTCTCACTTTCGTTGAGACGAGCCCCTACTGCCCGGCTCAGCAGGCAAATCCACGAAGAGCCACCGCAATTTGCGAGATTTACCGCCCAAAAACCCACAGAGAAAATATCAGTTTGAGATGAAGGGGAGAAAACGGAGATATTTCAGGTTATCAGAAAGAAGCACTAATCAGATATACAATAAGTGAGATGCTCAACAGTAAAAACTATATGCATAACGAACTATCTAAAAACTTATAATATATGTAGCAAACAACTAATCTCCACTAAACATAAATACTAAACGCAAAGGAGATTAACTTAGTAATAAGATAAAATGATGTTCTCATCAGATACACTAAACGAACTTTACTTCAAGCTATGGCATCCCCCAGCGCTTCGATTATATCCCTTGCAAGCCCGCTGTCAACACCTTTTATCAGGGTGAGGGTCTCAGAACGGTTTTCCTTTGACCCAAAGGCATCTGAAGAGATGTTTTTCACATCTATAGGGTCGTTTTCGCACACCTTCTCCAGGGCCGCCGGCTTGAACATTGCTGTAAGCCGCATCAGCTCATAATATGTGAGGTATCTTTCCTTTCTCAGCTTCAGGATCCCCCTGAGCTTCTCCAGATATGTGTCCGCCTTCAAAGGCGCTTCGTGCCATGTGCTGTAGCCGCATCTCGGGCAGCTTGTGTGGGAGTATTCTGAGCCGCAAACCCTGCATGTGGCGCCTGCCTCTTTGTCAGCCCCGCACACAGGGCAGACCACCTCTTTTTCAAAACTGCATTCCGGACACTGCCACAGGGCCATGGACATAGTGGGATTTTTTTATTAATAAATCTATCCAGCATAAATCCACATAAAACAAAAATATGGGCAGCAAGATTTATATATAAAAAATGCGGGAGATATAGCCAAGAAGCAGCTTAGGAGGATACCATGGAAGAAAAGACAGAGTGGAAGCTCTCCATCGAGGATTTTGAGAAGGCCGCCTGCTACAGGGACCACGGCGACTACAGGCCTGTAGGCGATTTCTAAAGGGCTGGAGCTGAACCCTGGTGTAAAATGGCTCTTGGAGACAGGGTTCAAAGAAACCCCAATGTAGTGTGGAGGAGAGAGACCAGGGGCGGGACCTCTGAGGGCGTTCTACTCTTCAACTACGCAACACAGAAGATACACTTTCTCAATGACCCCGGGGGAAGGATATGGGAGATATGTGAAGGAAGGAGCCCTCTGGAGATCGGGAGGGAGCTTGGAGCCCCTGATAAAGAGGGTGAGATCGAATCATTCCTGAAGGACCTGGAATACAGAGGCCTTATATTAGCCGGAGCTGCAGATGCGGCCGGGTCCAGAGACCGCCCCGGCAAGGCCGCCGAGGACGGGAAAGGCATGTGGGAGGGGCCTGTCTACTTTGACGCACCCCTCTTCGTCCAGTTCGACTGCACCAACCGATGCAACCTCAGGTGCAGGCACTGCGTCACCGATGGCGGTGTGGAGCGGTGGGATGAGCTCACCACAGAGGAGGCCTCAGGATTGATCGAAACCCTCGGTGAGATGGGCGTCTTCCAGATAGGCTTCTCAGGCGGCGAGCCCCTTATGCGGCCGGACATCTTCGAGCTCATGGCTGAGGTGAAGCGGCATGGCATGAAGGTGCAGCTCACCACGAACGCAACCCTCGTGGACGACGATACTGCAGATAGGATCGCAGAGTTTGACCCTGTCACCGTTGGCGTGAGCCTTGAAGGCGGCACCAAAGGGGCATACGAATACTTCAGGGGGAGCGGGAACTTTGAGCGCTTCCTCAGGGGTGTGAAGGCGCTGAAAGGGCAGGGGCTCCCTGTGAAGTTCAAGGGCGCCATCATGAGGCGGAACCTGGGCGAGATGAAGGCCATTGCAGGGCTTGCCATGGAGCTCGGTGTGGAGGCGGTGGACCTCTTCCTCTTTTACCCTCAGGGCAGGGGCGCTGCCATGGCAGATGAGAAGCTCACGCCCCTGGAGATCAGGGATTTCCTCACCCGGCTTGCAGGGATGAAAAAGGAGCTGGAAGGCCGTCTTGAGATAGATGTGGAGGACAAGCCAAACGCCTTCCTCGTGGACCCCGGGCTCTCCCACTCCACATGCGGCGCCGGGGCATACTGGGCCGAGGTCCTGCCAGATGGGAGCGTTGTCCCCTGCGTCTTCTTCAGGGACGTGGTGGCAGGCAACGTGCGCAGAGAGGGTTTCAGGGCGGCATGGCGCTCGGAGGTCTGGAGGCCTTTCAGGGACAGACGTGGACTGAAGGGCAGATGCGGCTCCTGCGAGCACAGGGCAAGATGCGGCGGCGGATGCCGGGCCAACGGATACATGGATGGAGGTGATTTCCTTGCAGAGGATGGGCTCTGCTGGTATGAAGGCGCCTGAATCAGGCCTCTACACCGCCGAGATACGGGTGACCCGTGCCTGCAACCTCAGGTGCAGGCATTGCTCTGTGGCGGCAGGCAGTCCTGCCGAGAAGGAGCTGACCCGTGAGGAGATCGAAGGTGTGCTGGACGACCTTGCAGGTATGGGCGCCCTCTATGTGGTCTTCACAGGCGGCGAGCCCTTGCTGAGACCGGACATCACAGACCTCGTGGCATATGCCTCATCCAGAGGGCTTCAGCCCAGCATCGACACCAACGGCCTGCTCCTCACATCTGAAGCGGCTGAGGATCTGAAAAGAGCAGGGGTCTCCACGGTGCAGGTGAGCCTGGACGGCGCAAAAAAGACCCATGAGGCCATACGTGGAGAAGGCTCTTACGATGGGGCGGTCTCAGGTATAAAGAACGCCCTTTCCCAGGGCATCTACACGACGATCAATTTCACCATCTCCAGGATGAATCAAGGAGACCTTGAAGATGTCATCGAGCTTGCAAGGGAGCTTGGCGTCCGGGCCCTGTCCATGGAGAGGTTCACACCCACCGGGAGAGGAGTCGAGATGAGGGATGCCCTCCAGAGCCCTGAAGAGTTCAAGAAAAGCCTTGAGACCCTCTTCTCTGCAGAGGGATTGAGGACCTCCTCCACAGACCCTCTGAGCATCTTTCTCAAGGACGGGTTTGTTGCCAGATACTCTGGAGACGAGCTTGGGAAGAGGATATGCGGGGGCTGCACCGCCGGGGTTGCGGCCATCACCATCTCCTACGACGGCCAGGTATACCCATGCCCCAAGCTGGAGGTCCCCTGCGGCAACATCAGGGACAGGGGCCTTCCAGAGATATGGGCTGAGAACAGGGTCATCAACAGGCTGCGTTTCAGAGAGTTGAATGGGGCCTGCGGGACATGCCGGTGGCGGAACCTCTGCGGAGGCTGCCGGGCCGTGGCCATGGCAGAGTCAGGCAACTACCTGGGAGAGGACCCGGGCTGTTTTATCGAGGCAGGGCCATGAAGAAAGAGGACGTTGAGCTTAAGGTGGAGCTTCTCACACTTGGAGCGGTGGTCTCAGAGGAGGGCTGGGACGCCTACAAGAGGAGCGCAGGCTTCCAGATATATCTTGATGACCTTGCGGTGAGCGTGCCCGCATGGGGGAAGTACAAGCGGTACAAGCATGTGGAGAGATCGCCCTTCCTCATAACAAGGGAGGGAGAGCGGTGGGAGCTTCATCGTGACGGCGAGTTCCTGAGGGAGATCAGGGTGAACCCGCGGCCCGCCTTCTATGACATGAAGACCACAGATGGCGTGGACATGTGGCGGGTGCTCCATGTGTGCGGCGACAACTGCCTCCTCACAGGGGTGAGGCAGACATGCAGCCTCATGAAAGGCGGACAGCAGTGCAGGTTCTGCGGCACCATATTCAACCCGCGCTATGAGGGCCGGCTCGACAGGAAGACGCCTCTCCAGCTGGCCGAGGCCGTGGAGGCAGGTATGAAGGAAGGGATGATAGATGTCATGTTATCGTCAGGCGTGACAAAGACGCCTGACCGGGGCGTCAGGGACATAGCCGAGGCGGCCCGTGCAATAAAGGACCGGGTGGATGTGAGGATACAGGCCGAGGTGGCTGTGCCCGAGGACCCGGAGATGCTCAGGGAGTTCGAGGGTGTGGTGGACTGCATCAGCCTCAACGTGGAGACCCTTGACCAGCGGGTGCGGGAGGAGATATGCCCCGGCAAATCAAAGATACCCTATGAGGATTATTTCAGGGCCTTTGACATATCTCTGGAGCTCTTCGGCGAGAACCAGGTGAACTCATGGCTCATCGCCGGCATGGGCGAGAGCGACGAGAGCGTGCTCATGAGCGCAGCGAGGCTTGCAGAAGCGGGCGTCTATCCCTATCTCGTGGCGCTGCGGCCCTCCAAGCTCACAGGCCTTGAGGATCAGCCGCCGCCATCGCCTGAGAGGCTGGGACGGCTCTGCAAGGAGGTGGCGGGGATCGTGAAGGACGCGGGGCTCCGGCCTGAGAAGAACAGGGCTGGGTGCATCAGATGCAGCGCCTGCAGCGCAGTAAAGGACTATGTCAATCTCTAAGACCATAGGTGTTTCAGAGGTCTGGAAAGAGGGATATGAGCGGCTTGCCAAAGCAATGGCCATGCTGCTGCCCGATGGCCCGGGGGCGAGCATCCTTGAGCTTGGCTCCGGCAGAGGACAGCTCACCATACCCCTCCTGTCAAGGGTCAGTGGGAGGATAGTGGCTGTGGACCGCTCCGAGGAAGACCTGAAAGGCCTTTCCATGGGGCTTGCGGCTCTGGGTCTGGAGGGCCGGGTCGAGCCCCTGCTCTGCGATGCCATGGACCTGAAGGTGGACGATGGGTCGATGGACGCTGTTTGCTCAAACTTCTTCTTCGGATGGATTGCGCCTGCTGAGGCGATGGACCTGTTGAATGAGCTTTACAGGGTCCTGAAACCGGGCGGCGTCATGGTCCACTCCGACCTCTGTCCTGCCGCTGAGAACAGGGCGCAGGAGATAGCCCTTGACCAGGGCAGGCCTGAGAACAACCTCGACCCCTCGCCAAAGTGGTGGACGCCTGAGGAGCTGGGGAGGCTTGTGGAGGACGCCGGGTTCTCACACACCGAGGTCTCCTATTTCGACTGGGAGGTGCGGTTCGGGTATGATGAGGCCCTGCGCCAGCTCAGGCGATGGGGCGCAAGGGATGCCTTCATAGGCTCTGTAGATAGGGATCTGAAGGAGCATGGCATGGAGCTTCCCAAAAGCTTTATCCTGAAGGCTGTGAAGGTGTGACCATGGTGAAGGATGCGACCCGTCATGAAGAGGCCAGGGAGCACCTGAAGGCCGCCAGATACCGTGAGGCCATAGAATGCTACAGAGGCATCCTTGAGGAGAACCCTGAGGATGATTCGGCATGGCTCTCCATGGGCGGCGCCTACCGGGCGCTGGGCGAGTATGAGCGGGCCATAGAGTGCTATGACAGGGCGCTGGAGATCAACCCGGGCTGCGACGACAACTGGTATTATCGGGGCAAGGTCTACGCCCGGCTGAGCGACCATGAGGAGGCGCTGCGCTGTTTCGACCGGGTCCTTGAGATCACGCCCACGGACGAGTTCAGCTGGATATCGCGGGCCAAGGCTTTGAAGGGGCTTGGCAGGCTTGAAGAGGCCTTGGCGAGCCTGGAGAGGGCTATAGAGATCAACGACCGCAACGAGGACTCCCATTACCTGAAGGTGCAGATCCTGAAGAGGCTGGGGCGGAAGGAGGAGATGGAGAAAGCGCTGGAGCGGCTTCTGGAGGTGAACCCCCGGCATCAGGCGAGGGAGGAGTACGGCGTTGGGTGAGATCGCTCTGAAGAAGATGGAGGTCCAGTCCAGGGGTGTGAGGATAGACTGGAGGCTGGAGGAGGAGCTTTCAACGGACTATGTGGGGGCTGTGAGCGACTACATGTCCTTTTTCATGGATGACGTGCCGGTAGGGATTTTGAACGGCTTTTACACCGACTCTTCGCCCTTTGAGATAAAGAGGACCGACGGAGGCTTCGCCATCTACAGGGAGGGCGAGCCCTATCAGGACATCACCTTCCTGAAGAGGCCTGCCTTCTTTGACAGGGAGACCAACCGGGGCACGGTGATGAGCAGGCTCTGCAAGATGGTGGCGCCGGGCTTCCCAATCATATACATGAACCGGGGGTGCATGTACTGGGGCCCCGC
>RFHW01000128.1 GCA_003695745.1 Methanobacteriota archaeon
GAGCCGCGCAACAGCGCCGTCCAAAACATCAAAAAACGATGTGAAGAGCAGGGCAAGGGATGCAAAGATTAAATTATGAAGGGCGTACATAACACCTGCAATGACGCTGAACAGAAGGCCGATTACTGTGAGCACATTGGGGCTGAGCCCCGCCTTTGCAAAGGGCCTTGCAAGAATGGATGTGTAGGGGTCTGCGATGCCTCGAAACCTTGAGCTGAGCATAAACCCAGATTCGTTCTTCGGGGGATAAAAAGCTTTGTGATACCATGAAGATCCTTCTAGTCACCGGACGGCTGATGGAAGAGCGGGTGCGGGAGGTTGCAGATAGGCATGGCTGCGATGTCTTTGCAGCTCCTGTGGACATTGCCTCCTTTGTCAAGGCCGAGCACATGCCGGGGCTTGAGGGCTACGACCTCATCATCTTCCCGGGATATTCAACGGCTGATCTGGCGGCTGTTGAAAGGACAACGGGCATCAAGACCGTGCGGGGGCCAAAGGACGTGGCAAACCTCGATGCCGTGCTCAGGAACATTGAGGGGCTGGAGCTTTCCAAGACCCTGCCTGCCTGCGTGCTCCTGAAGGATAAACTGCAAAAGGAGGCGCTAAAAGAGATAGAGCGGATCGACTCTGCGGCGGCGCGGAAGAGGCTGCTGAAGCGGCCGGGGAACATGCTGATAGGCGGCCTGCCAGTGGGCAGGGACTTTCCCATGCGCGTCATCGCAGAGGTCGTGGATGCCGACAGGCGCTCAGATGGGGATGTGCTGGAAAGGGCAAGATATTACATCAGGGAGGGCGTGGACATAATCGATGTTGGCCTCTCAAAAAAGGCGCCGTCAAGGGTTAAAGAGCTGATCAAGCTGCTGAGGAGGCTGAAGGTCCCTTTGAGCGTTGACACCATGGAGGCTGAGAACATTGAGGCGGCCATAGAGGCCGGGGCAGACCTCATATTGAGCCTTGACAGGACTCTGATCGAGAAGCTTCAGCCCACAGACACGCCTGTGGTCATCGTTCCAGGGAGAGAGACCTTCAAAGACCCGAGGGAGAGGCTTGCAGCTCTGGAGGCGAACATGGAGATTGCACGAGACCGGGGTTTCAGGAACCTGATAGCGGACCCGATCCTCGAGCCCATCGGATCTGGACTTGCAGACTCCATCTCGGCATACCGGGAGCTGGGAGCAAAAGGCACGGTCCCGATGCTCATGGGCGTGGGGAACGTGACAGAGCTCACCGACGCCGACTCCATCGGCATGAACGCAGCTCTCGCCGGAGTGGCGATGGAATGCGGTGTCTCGCTCCTCTTCACCACCGAGGCAAGCCACAAGACCAGAGGGGCTGTGCGGGAGCTCAAGAGGGCGTCGCAGATGATGGCCCTTGCCAGGAGCAGGAAGACGATGCCAAAGGACCTTGGAATAGACCTCCTTGTCCACAAAGAGAAGACCAGAGCCCTGGGTGAGCCTGCTATCAAGGCGAGGCGGGTCAGGGCCAAGAGAGGCGTCTCCAGGCGCGACAGCCTCGGCGATTTCACGATCCTCTTGGAAGAGGACAAGATCCTTGCAGTTCATTCAAAGGAAGGCAAAGCCGATCTCATTGTGGAAGGGAACAGCGCAAGGGACATCTGCGACACCATCCTACAAAGGGGTCTTGTCTCGGAGCTCGGCCACGCCATGTATCTGGGCAGGGAGCTTGAAAAGGCTGAGATCGCCCTTAAGACAGGCCGGGGCTATGTGCAGGAGGAAGATGTTTTCTGATCCTCCCCGCAAAAAGACCTGCTTCTCCTTCATTGCGTTTTATTCTGGGCTCTGGACAGAAAGACTAATTTTTACAAAATTACGTGCTCAGGCAAAAATCTGGACCAAAAAAGGATTTGGAGATTCGACCGCCAGGGGAGAATCGGGTCTTTCTTTGCGCTCCACCCCCTCGGCGTCGAGCGAAATTCGGACGAGACCGCAGTCGAAGTCTGAATGAGGGTGACAAGTGCGGGGGAAGGGATTTGAACCACTGCGCAGGACTAACGCCCTAGCGCCCTACCCAATAAAACTGCAAAATGGGTTCAAATCAAATGGAACAGTGCGGGGGAAGGGATTTGAACCCTTGAAAGCACTAAGCTAATGGATCTTAAGTCCATCCCCTTTGGCCAGCTCGGGTACCCCCGCTGCTCTCAGCCGGTTTTTATCTCTTCCTCATCTTGGCTTTTGCCCGTCTTCTTCTGAGCTTCTTTTTCCGCGTCTTCCATCTGCATTTTCCGCGTTTCTTCCATTTTCTGGATGAGTGTTTACCGGCCATTAAATTCCTCCTGAATCTGAAGAGGGTCCTTTCTGAACTAGACACTCTTTGCGCACTCTTTTTAACCTGCCAATTTGAGCATCTACCCCCATATAAAACCAGTAGGTCTTTAAAATACTTTCTCCCGCAGCGCACCCATGTCCTCTGCTGTGACATGGCAGGTCCAGGCAGGGGATATGCCGCTGAAAGACAGATGAAGAAGCGCAAAAGTAGGTGGAGGTGAAGGGAAGCCTCGGGCGGGATCCGAACCCGCGACCTCTTCCTTACCAAGGAAGCGCTCCACCAGGCTGAGCTACCGAGGCGAAAGGGTTTTTGCTGGATTTTAGGTGATTGACGGCTCAAAGTTTAAATATTTTTGTCAGAACTGCCTTTTGTTGCCGGCATGTGCATCTACCCCACCGCTCCTATCCTGTTGTGTGTTCGCCTCAGCTGCGTTCTACGGGGGGGTTTCCGGAATGGGATGATACGCCTTAAGTTTATATTGTTAAAAGGCGATAGTATTGTTTGAGGTGATTGAAA
>RFHW01000129.1 GCA_003695745.1 Methanobacteriota archaeon
GACCCTGAGCGGCCTATGCCCAACTATGAGGAACTTGAGCGCCTCGGCGAGATGATCTGGGAGATACCTGAGGTGGCCTCTGAGGATGTGGTTGTCACGGTGAGGGATGTGAAGGCCACCCTTGTAACAGACCGGTCCGTGGAGATCCTTAAGAGGTATTTCCCGAGGTCTGTCTTCGGCATAGGCTGCGAGACAGGCTCCAGGGAGCACAGCATCAGGCTGGGCAGGCCCTATGAGCCTGAGAGGGTGCTCTCTGCGGTGAAGATATTCCACCGACAGGGCATCAGGCCGAAGATAAACATGATAGCAGGGCTGCCGTGGCAGAGCCGGGAGACCACCGAGGAGACGCTGCGGCTCATGGATCGGCTTGAGCCCTATATATCCCACTTTGACTTCACAAGGTTCGAGTCCCTGCCCATGTCAGGGCTTGACGACCATCCATCTGACACCGGCCCCCTGACAGATGAGAACAGCAGGCGCCTCATTGAAAGGTCCAATGAGATCCAAAGACGCCTCTTTGAGGCCTTTGTGGGTGAGAGGCTGAAGGTGGTGATAGGCAGATACGGCGAGGGAGGGCCGGCCAGACCAGGCGGGCCGGGCAAGACGCCGAGAAGGGGTTTCAGGAGGCTTGCAGGCCTCGTGGGATATCCGATCTTTGACAAGAGGCAGCTCAGCCTCTATGCCACGGTTGTGAAGATAAAGGACGGCGCCCGGGGCAGGGTGAAAAACGGGGATGTGGCCTTTGTGGAGGTCGATGGTGTGGGCAGGGCAGGGTTCAGGCTGGTGCTTGAGGGGAGGCTCATCGAGCAAGCTTCGTCCTGAAGCTCATGGTGGCAGCGGTAAAGAGCAGGGCGTCAAAGGATATGAGGACGGCAAGGTCCCTGTAGAGCCCGATCTCTGTCATCTCCAGAAGGACCTCGCGCAGGGCGTCAACGCCGTAGGTGAAGGGGTTCAGGAACATGATGGTCTGCATCCAGTGGGGGAGGATCTCCACAGGGAAGAGGGCCGATGAGGCGAGGAAGAGAGGGACGAAGAGGAGGCTCATCACGAGGTTGAAGCTCTCAAAGCTCCTGAGATAGGAGGCTATGAAGACGCCCAGGGATACGAGGCCGAAGGATATGAGGAACATGAGGGCCACCATGTAGATGAAGGTCCGGATGCCCCATGACACCTTCACCACGAAGGAGAGGAGCATGAGGAGGATGCCCTGGGAGACTGCGGCTGTGGAGCCTCCGAGGACCTTTGCAAGGATTATGGATGTCCTGGACGTGGGGGAGGCCACTATCACCCTGAGGAAGCCGAACTCCCGGTCCCGTATGATGGAGACGCCTGAGCGGAGGGATATGACAAGGAGTATCATGCCGATGACGCCGGGGAAGATGAAGACATCGTATTTGGTGGCGATCTTCATGGCGCCGATGCCCTTGCCGAAGATGACCAGCCACACAAGGGAGAGGAATATCATGCTCAGGACCTGCGCCCGCTCGCGGCTGAATCGGAGCACATCCCGCTTCCAGATGACATATATCTTCTCCAGCTGGCTCATCCCATCCTCCTCCTCTTCCTGCCGAGCCTGCGCCGCCCGGTCCTCTGCTGGCTGAAGGGCACGTGGATGGACCTTCCTGTGTGGCTGCGAAAGACATCGCTCAGGGTGGGGCCTCGCACCTCCATGGACTCCAGCTCATAGTCTGATAGGGCCTCAAGAAGCTCCTTTCGCCTGCCGGCCTCAATGGTGAAGGAAAGGCGCCGTCCATCCACCTGCACATCCCCCACATAGCCGAGGCCGCTGAGCAGGTCCCTGAGCCCTTCAGGGTCGCTGCAGGTGACATGGGCCACATCCCTTCCAAGGGATGCCTTCAGCTCCTCCGGCGGCCCGAGGGCAACGATCCTGCCGGTGTCCATGATGGCCACCCTCTGTGAAAGGGCCTCGGCCTCCTCTATGTAGTTGGTGGTGAGCACCGTGGTCATCTCCTCAAGCCTCTTTATATGGGTCCACACCGCCTCCCTTGCCTTGGGGTCAAGGCCGAGGGTGGGCTCGTCCAGGAGGAGTATCCTTGGCCTGTGGATCAGGGCCCTCGCTATCTCAAGGCGCCGTTGCATCCCCCCTGAGTACCTCTCCACAGGCTCATCGGCCCAGTCAAGGAGCCCCACGAAATCCAGCATCTCATCTATCCGCTCCCTCCTCTCCTCCTTTGGCACGTCATAGAGGACGGCCTGCACCTCCAGATTCTCCCTGCCTGTGAGCCTCCCGTCTAGAGATGTCTCCTGAAAGAGCACCCCCACCTCCCTCTTCACCCTTTCAGGCTCCCTCAGGACGTCATGGCCGTCCACAAAGGCGGTGCCCGAGGTGGGCCTGAGGAGGGTGGAGAGGATGAGCATGAGCGTGGTCTTGCCTGCGCCGTTGGGGCCGAGAAAGGAGAAGAGCTCCCCCTCCTCTATCTTCAGGCTGACGCGGTCCAGGGCAGGGGCATCTCTATAGACCTTGGTCAGCTCTTTGATCTCTATCATGGTCAGGTTGAGGTGTTGGAGGCCGTTATGTTGCCGATGCTCTTTGGCACGGTGTAGGTGCCTTCTCTGAAGGAGAGCCTTGCAAAGAGGTTGGGGTCGGTGACCCTGCCGCCGCGCCATAGATAGGGGTTGTCATGGATGAGGTCTGATGTGAGGTCATGGGCCACCTGCGCCTTGGAGGGCCGGAGCCCCATAAACCCGAGCTGTGTTATGAGGGGCAGGCGATTCAGGGTCCGGCCGCGGTACTGGGCCTGTCTCCCCTGGAGGAACTCCTCTGCCGAGAGACCGCGGCCAGCCCTGCTGTAGGCATCGAGGAGATAGACCCTGTTTGAGAAGCCACCTGTGAGCCTTTCTGCCTCGCTCTCGTTCACGAGCTGGCGGATGTTCTGGAGGAGTATGTAGCCCTCCACATAACGGCCTGTGAGGTTGAGGAGGGTCTCAAAATCCGGCTGTTCTGTGAGCTCCCTCTCCAGCGCCGCACCCTCGGCCACGTTGCGGGAGAGGTTTGTGAGGAAGAGGTCGAGGGGGGACTCAAGGGTGGCCTTCCCATTCTCCTCTATGAGCGCCGGGTCTGCATCCCTGTAGAGAGGCCTTTCCCTGAGGAGGTCTGCGAACATCAGGGTCTTTAAGAGCTGGAAGGCCTGCCGCTGGTCGCCCACGAGCCTGAGCCTCTCGGCGTCCACGAGGAAGCCGTTGCCGGTTGAGACGCCATCCCGCTGTATGTCAAAGAAATAATAGGGTCTGCCGTAGTGGGTGTAGGGGCCTCTTACCTCCACGCTCTCGCCTTTGAGAACGAGCCTGAAGCCGCGGAGGATCCCTTCCACGCTCTCGTTGCTCAGGTCAGCATGGTTCACATAGGGTATGGTGTCGTTCAGCCCCACCTTCCTGGAGATGAGCTCCTCCATGGTCGGTATCCCTGTGGAGCCGCCGGTCTGGGAGAGGGCGGGCGCAAGGACCGCCGCTGCAGCTATGAGGATGATGAGGGTGTGAAGGCCTTTCTTCGGCGGTCTTCCCCAGCCGGCGAGGAGGAAGAGGGCGCCCATGCCGAAGAGGCCGAGGACAAGGGTCCTGAGCCGGGTGAGGATGCCGCCAAGGGCTGCTATGAGGCCGCCGCCGGGCAGAGGGGCCACACCCAGCCTTCTCTGAGCCTCTTTGATCTGCTCTTCATAGGGATAGGTGAGTATGTCCCTTCTGAGGCTGATGTCGCTTCCCAGCTTATCGCCGTTCTCCTCGATGAGCGCCACCTCCCGGAGTATGCTCTCCTTGGTCATCTGCACATCGAACTTCTCCCTGATTATCGCCCCGGACTGGTATTCTGCAAGGCCGCCTGCGAAGGCTGAGAGGTCTGCCGAGAGCCTCTGATAATCGTGGTGCAGGGTCTCATAGGATGAGACGAGCCTTTCAAAACCCTCGTAGGAGAAGCGGCCGCCGTCAAAGCCTTCTTTAAGGCGCACATCGATCGCAGGAGGCGAGGTGATGTAGGTGATCTGCAAGGCGCCGTCAGGATAGAGGATCTCCTCTGTTATGCCGCTTGTGTTTGCCACGTCAGCCATCACCGTCTCATAGTCGGCGAGGAACACCTCCAGGATCCTCTCCTCCTCAGGTGTGATGCTTGAGAAGCTGGCGAAGTTTCGCACGTTCTGGGTCTCGTATCTGGAGGCCTCCATGATGAGGCCGGGGTCCCCGGGGGCGTAGAAGAGGGGGTCTGCGACGGTGAGCTTCTTGAGGTCCTTTGTGGCGAGGACCTTCTGAATAATCTCGGGCGAGGCTGTGAACCTCCCTGCCGAGGCATCGTAGACGAGGGATGCGGCCACAGTGGAGTCGGGCTCAACATAGTCGGCCACATAGTATGGGCGTCCATCGACGTAGAGGGGCCCGTCCACCATGATGACCTCAAGGGGCTTTGCATAGTCAAGACCCTTCTGCCGCACGTCATCGCGGACATCTGCGGCGCCGGGGTGCACGGCGGCTGCCGCTATCACGATGAAGGCTGCGGCCAGATACAGGAGGCTGGTCCTTTTCATATCAAGGCATATAGCAGGGTCTCCATATTTAAAGGTGATTGCCCACATACGGGAAAACAGACAGAGCCACCGGAGCAGAGAGACAGGAAAAATGCGGTTCAAGGCCTTTTTTTGTGGCCGGGGGCTATATCCGGCATCCACGAAAGGGCGTCGAAA
>RFHW01000130.1 GCA_003695745.1 Methanobacteriota archaeon
AGTTTTACAAGAAGGTGAAGAGCATACTATCCAGAGCTTAATATGGCTTCATCCCTTCCCGATCTTCTCTTTCAGCATCTTCAAGACTGTTGCCGGGTCTGCCCGTCCCCGTGTCTTTTTCATGACCTGCCCGACAACGTAGTTGAGCGCCTCTTCCTTCCCGCTGAGGTAGTCCTTCACCGCCTTCTCGTTCTCAGCTATCGCTTCTTCAACGGCCTTCTCGACCACGTCCTCCTCTTTGATCTTGCCGAGGCCAAGCTCCTCCACGATCTCCCGTGGGCTGTGGGGCCGCTCCACCAGCATCTCGATCACCCGCTGACCTGTCTTCACAGTGATCTCATGGCCGGCGACCATCTGCAGCAGCTCGATGAGCTGCCCTGTGGTGATGGTGCTCTCCCTGAAGCTGAGGCTGTTGTACTCCAGCACCCTGATGAGGTCCCGCACCATCCACCGGGCCGCGAGCCTTGGGTCCACGTGCTTTGCCACCTCCTCGAAGGCGTTTGCAAGCTCCAGCTCTGAGGCGAGGGTGAAGGCCTCCTGAGGTGCGACGCCGTATTGCTCGATGAAACGCCGCTCCTTCATCTGCGGCGTCTCAGGCATCTTCTCCTTGATCTCCCTGATCTTCTCCTCCGTGATCACGATGGGGGGGATGTCCGGGTCCGGGATGTAGCGGTAGTCCTCAGCCTCCTCCTTGGTGCGCATGCCCCGTGTTATCATCTGAGCCTCCACAAAGGCCCGTGTCTCCCGCTTCACCGCATGGCCCCGCTTCATCAGGTTCTTCTGACGGGTTATCTCGAACTTCAACGCCTTATAGGCTCCCTTCACCGAGTTGATGTTCTTTATCTCCACCCTCGCCCCGCCTTCAAGGGAGATGTTCGTGTCGGTGCGCATGGTGCCGCCCTCGGTCCTGACCTTGCCGGTGTACTGGAGCACCTTCACAAGCTCCCGGAGGAAGCGGCGCGCCTCCTCTGGGCTCTTGATATCAGGGGCTGTGACGATCTCCACCAAGGGGACGCCGGAGCGGTTGTAGTCCACCTTCCCGGTCTGGGGGTCGTATTTGCCGGGGTCCTCCTCGAGGTGCACCTCCCAGATCCCCACGCCTGCGAGGCTCCCGTTTTTGCCAATTGGTAGCGACGTGCGCTGATAGCCGGAGGGGAGGTCTGGGTAGTCATAGTGCTTGCGCTGGATGTAGATCGGGTCTTTCACGATCTCGCAGCCCAGCATGAGGGCTATCTCCACGGCCGCGTCGATGGCGTCCTGGTTCACCCTGTGTGGCTTGGAGCCCGGCATCCCTGTGCAGACCTCGCAGACGTTGGTGTTCGGAGGCGCCTTGCGATAATCGGTTGGCGAGTCGCAGTAGAGCTTGGTCTCGGTTGCGAGCTGCTCATGGATCTCGAAGCCGATGATGGTCTTCATGGGTTCCTCACCATCCCAGTCCATTCAGCACCCGTTGCCATGCAGAACCCCACCTTCTCACCTAATTTTTTTGGAAGATCAACACCCTCTATCTTCTTGAACCCATATTTCATGAAAAAACCGGGTTCGACGGTAAGGCAGTAAACCGGTTTATTGCCTGCTCCCTCAAGCGCTTTCTTCACAAGGGCTTCACCAATCCCCTGTCCCTGTGATTCTGCTTCCACGGCAAGGCCTGCCAGCTCATAAAAGGAGCCGAAGTCTTTCAACCTCACACACCCGACTATCCTCTTATCCTCCACAGCGACAAGGCATTCCTTTGGATTGAAATCAGATTCAAGGCCATATGTTTCAAGGAGATTTTTGACCGCTCTTTTGTCTTCCATGAGGGCATTCCTCACTATCATCTCCCCGCCTCCTCCAGAGCGTGCATCACATTCAGGATGGTCTGCTCGCCCAGGGGCTTGCCCTGTATCTGCAGGCCCACAGGGACTCCGTCCACCTTCCCTGCCGGTGTCACGCCTGCCGGGATGCCTGCCAGGTTCGCGGGCACGGTGAGCACGTCATAGGCGTACATGACAAGGGGGTCCTCGATGGCCTCGCCAAGCCTGTGCGGGAGCTTGGGGACCGTCGGGCCCGCTATCACGTCCACGTCCTTCAACGCCTTCATCAGCTCGTTCTTGATGAGGCTTCGGAACTGCAGCGCCCTTCTGTAATAGCGCCCGGAGTATTCCTTCTGGCTGATGTAGCGGCCTATCTCGATCCTCCTGAGCACCTCTCTGCCGCAGACCTCCTCGATCTTCCTGCCATATCTGCGGCCGTCGAACTTCCTTGTGGCGCTGAAGAACTCCACGAAGACGGTGAGATAATAGGTGGGCAGCGCCTTGTCAAGATTGGGCAGCCTCACAGGGGATACCACTGCGCCAAGCTCGCCCAGGAGGTCGATTCTCTTCTGAACGGCCTTCATGATCCTTGGGTCGGTGAGCCCCTCAAACTCCTCTGCCACACCGATCTTCAGGCCCTTCACATCGGCGCTTAGCCTTTCAAGATAACTGGGCTCCCTGCCCGGTATGGTGGTGGCGTCCCGCCGGTCCTCGCCGGCGATCACCTCAAGAAGCCGGGCCAGGGTCTCTGTATCCCCTGCGATGGGTCCGATCTGGTCTAGGCTCATGGCAAGGTCGATGAGGCCGTATCTGGAGACCCGGCCATAGGTTGGCTTGAGGGCCATGACCCCGCAGTGTGAGGCAGGGTTGCGGATGGAGCCGCCTGTGTCTGTGCCAAGGGATGCGTCGCAGAAGCCAGCCGCTACCGAGGCTGCCGAGCCCGATGATGAGCCTCCCGGTATCCTGCCCGGTGCTGCAGGGTTCTCGGTTGGGCCGAAGCAGCTTGTCTCGCCTGAGGAGCCGCAGGCGAACTCGTCCATGTTCGTTGTGCCAAGTATGACGGCGTCCTCGGCAAGGAGGCGCTCCACCACGGTGGCGTTGTAGGCTGCCACATAATCTCTGAGGGTCTCGGAGGCGCAGGTGGCGCGAAGGCCCCGGACGTTTATGTTGGATTTGACTGTGACCACCATGCCTGCCAGGCGGCCG
>RFHW01000131.1 GCA_003695745.1 Methanobacteriota archaeon
ATTGTTGAGTATGAAACAATTGATGCCTCTGAAGAACATCTATTTAAGAAAATAGATTATTTTTATTATGCTATACCCGGGAATCCGACCCTTCAATTTATAATGTTTTGCCCAACTCTCACAACATTAGACCGTGCACCACAATCGTGGATAGAACCTAATAGAAAGAAATATTTAAAGCCAATTGCAAAAAGGTTGAAAGGCCTGTCAAGGAAATATCCCAAAATAGACGTAATATATGCGATATTAGATGAGAATGGATTGTTCTTCAGAATCATGAGAGATGGCAACATTCAAAAGAAATATGAAGAAAATATTTGGATAAATCATTAAAAAAAATGAGGATCTAATGGAGAACCTTTTGCTCACGACTCTCCGTTCGCTTACACTCACTTCGGGGCTATCGTCCACGCCTAACAAGCGGGTATCTGGCTTCGGACTTCATGCCTTCGCCCAAATCCTTCGCTAATGCTAAGGACTTCAGATACCCGCCAAACGTTATATGAAAATATCTCCTTTTCTAAAAAAGATTAAAATAAACCTGCTTTTCGTTTAGCTTGTGGGTTAGACCTTTGCCGCCCTGTTCCTCAGCAGGTGGTCGGCGAGCACAATGGCTGTCATGGCCTCGCACACCGGGAGCACCCTTGGCACGATGCATGGGTCGTGCCTGCCTGTGATTTTTATCCTCGTCTCCTCCATCTTCTGGAGGTCAACGGTGCCCTGCTCCCTGGCTATGGAGGATGTGGGCTTCACAGCAGCCCGCACAACGATGGGCATGCCATTCGAGATGCCGCCCTGTATCCCGCCTGAGTTGTTGGTCTTGGTCACCACCCGGCCCTCTGCAAGGGCGAATTCATCGTTGTTCTCAGACCCTCTTTTACCTGCCACGGCGAAGCCGGCGCCTATCTCCACGCCTTTGACAGCGCCTATGGACATGAGGGCCTTTGCAATGTCTGCGTCGAGCTTGTCAAAGACAGGCTCCCCCAGCCCGGGGGGCGCGCCCAGGGCTATGACCTCCACCACACCGCCCACAGAGTCGCCCTCTGCCTTTGCCTTCATGATCGCCTCCTCCATCCTCTTCGCCGCCGCCAGGTCGGCGCATCTCACCGGGTTTTCCTCAGGATTCCTCCGAATCTCGTCGAGCGTTACATCGCCGGCCTCTATCTTATGGATCCTGACGGTGTGCCCCAGTATCTCGATGCCTGATCCTCTGAGGAGCTTTTTTGCAACAGCGCCTGCAGCCACCCGCCCAGCCGTCTCCCTCCCTGAGGACCTGCCGCCGCCGCGCCAGTCCCGCAGGCCGTATTTCATCTGATATGTGTAGTCTGCGTGGTTGGGCCTGGGAGTGTCCTTTATCGCCTCATAAACCTTTGAATCCTTATCCTCATTGTACAGGACCATGGCTATGGGCGTGCCCGTGGTCCTGCCTTCAAAGAGGCCTGAAAGGATCGCAACCCTGTCTGGCTCGCCCCGCTCTGTTGTGACCCTGCTCTGGCCCGGTCGTCTCCTGTCCAGCTCCCTCTGAACATCGGCCTCGCTGAGCTCAAGCCCTGCCGGACAGCCGTCGATTACAACGCCTACAGCCGTGCCATGGGACTCGCCAAAGGTGGTTATCCTGAAGACCTCGCCGAAGCTGTTCCCGCTCATCCTATGGCTTCCACCTCCACCCCGGCCTCTCTTAGGATGTCATAGAAGCCCGGGAAGGATATGTCAACGGACTCTGCATCTGACAGGATGGTCTCACCCTCTGCCACTGCTCCAAGCACTGTGAGCGCCATGGCCATTCTGTGGTCTCCATAGCTATTAACCTTTGCGCCTTTAAGCCTTTCCCTCCCATAGATGACAAGGCTGTCCTTTTTCTCCTCTATCTCTGCGCCGAATCTTCGGAACTCCTTTGCGCATGCGCTCAGACGGTCGGTCTCCTTATACCTTGCATGGCCTATGTTCCTTATGGCTGTCATGCCCTCTGCCCTGCAGGCAAGGGCGGCCACCGTTGGAAGGAGGTCCGGTGTGTCGCCGAGATCAGCCTCTATGCCATGGAGGGGGGCTCCCCTCACAGTCACGGAGCCTGGGCGCCGCTCAACGTCACAGCCCATCTCCCCCAGGAGCTCAAGGATCGCCCGGTCACCCTGTGCAGAACCCTCTGGAAGGTTTTTCACGGTCACGGTGGAGCGGCTGAGAGCGGCGAGGGCGAGGAGATATGACGCCGAGGAATAATCGCCTTCAACGGCGTACCTCCTCCCGCGATATGTCCCCGGCGATATGGTGAAGGCGCTGTAGCCCGCTGCATCCACATCCACTCCAAAGCCCTTCATCACGTCCAGCGTCACATCCACGTAGGGCCGTGATTTCAGAGGTGTTGTGAGCTCGATTGTCACAGGGCTCTCTGCATAGGGTGATGCGATGAGCAATGCCGATATGAACTGGCTGCTCACATCGCCCCTGATATGTGTCCTGCCGCCGGTGAAGCTGCCGCCCCGCACCTCTACTGGGGGTCGGCCATCGCCTCTCTGTGACACTGCGGTCACGCCAAGCCCTTTGAGGGCGTCCAGAAGGGGCAGCATAGGGCGTTTCAGGATGGAGGAGTCGCCTGTGAGCGTCACCTTCCCGTCAAGGGCGGCTATGGCTGTGAAGAAGCGGATGGTGGTTCCTGAGTTCCCCACGTATATGGGCTCTGCCGGTGTTTTCAGCCTCCCGCCGCTGCCCTCGATCTCCACCCCATCATCTCTCTCTGAGACCTTGACGCCGAAGGCCCTGCACGCAGCAAGTGTGGAGTCCGTGTCGCCTGCCCGCAGCGGATTCTCTATCACCGAGGTCCCTTCTGCAAGGGCTGCAACTGCGTAGGCGCGGTGTGTGTAGCTCTTGGAGGGCGGAGCCCGGGTTGTGAAATCCCTTATCTCTGATCCTCTGACCTTGATTTTCATGACCTAACATATCCGGGCAGGCCGTTAAAATAGGTTTGCCCTTAGAAGAGTCGGAAAATTTGTTACATTATGTACAATATTTTAGTATTCTTCGAGAAACATTCAGAAACTCTTTTTTAACCATCCTGCTTTAACTTTTAGGCCATATAGCAAACCATTGTAATTTTTATTATGGAGCCCATG
>RFHW01000132.1 GCA_003695745.1 Methanobacteriota archaeon
CAATAATTCCGATTATACTGAAAAAAGCAAACCAAAAGGGACTTATAACTCCAGATTCAACAAAGCTCATAAAAATCGCATAAGTGACAACTCCACCTATTATCTCTTCAATTGCTCTTTCTGCTCCACTTTCAAATCTGGCCATTTTACTTATTCCCCTTCCTTTTCATTCGATCTTTATCAGGTCCAATGGTACCGCCAAGGGTCGTTCTTCGGTCTGGCATGTTCAAGTTCGGCTTCCTGTTGTGTCAAGAACTCCTCTTCTTCTAAATTCATTTCGCCTTTTTCCTCCTCTTCCTCTACTCCCTCCCTTCTTCCAGCCTTCTTATGTCTGCTTCGAGGCTCTGGATTGCGGCTTCTCGTTCTCGCGGGTCTATCCATCCAACAGGGTATCTGTCGTCGTCTTCGATGAGGCGGCGGAGCTCAAGGAGCCGGTCCATGAGCGCCTCCCTCTCCCCGCGCTCTCCCAAGCCTTCATCTGCTCCCTGTGCCATCCTCACTTCCCCCTCCACTCAGTCTCAGGCACATGGCGTCGCGCTGCCTCTGCAAGCTCCTCCATCTCCTCGTCGCTCTGCGGAGGGTGCTTGTTGAGCTCATCAAATCGTGTGTGGGGCTGGAACTTCTGCAGATAATAGCGCTTCGCGCCTTTAAGCGAGGCTGCGATGGCCTCTATGTCCTCCCTGGTGTGGACGCCCGGGACCACGGTGGTCCTGAACTCGTGGTCAATGCCCGAGGCGATGATGACCTCTATTGTTCTTTTAATGTCTGACAGGCCTCCGTTAAGACTGGTTCCAGCCACTCCGGAGTAGGCGGCCGGCTCAAGGGGCGCCTTCACATCCATGGCCACGTAGTCCACCAAATTCTCCATGAGAAGTTGTTCAATCCTTTCAGGATTGGTGCCGTTGGTGTCGAGCTTAACGTCCACGCCCAGCTCCTTCACCCTGCGGCAGAAGGCCTCGAGGTCTGGCTGCAGCGTGGGCTCGCCACCTGTGATGCAGACGCCGTCCAAAAAGTCCCTGTGCTCCTCTATGAACCCGAGCACGAGCTCCTCCGGGATCCTGTCGAACTCCTCCGGGTGCAGGACAAGGCCGAAGTTATAGCAGTAGCCGCATCGGAGGTTGCATCCGCCTGTGAAGACCACGCAGGAGACCCGTTTGTCCCAGTCCACAAAGCTCGTGTCTATGAATCCGCGTATGTTCATCCTGATTTGAGCCTCCTGTGCTCTATCATCATGCACCGGTCCATGACCACGTCAAGTCCGGCGTTGCGCGCCTTTTTGGCCGCCTCTTCGTTCACGATGCCAAGCTGCATCCAAACCGCCTTGGCGCCGACCGAGATGGCCTCTTCCACAACCGCCCCTGCCTCGGCAGAGGGCCGGAAGATGTCCACAACCTCCACCTTGAAGGGTATGTCTGAAAGGCGGGGGTAGGCCTTCTCACCCAGTATCTCCTCTGCCGTGGGGTTCACAGGTATCACGCGGTATCCGGCGGACTGCAGGTAGCGCGCCACCCGGTGGCTGTCCTTTTCAGGGTTCTTGGAGAGGCCTACAACCGCTATGGTGCGGTATTCCTCCAGTATCTGCCGGATGGTCTTCTCTTCACTGGTTTCCATCGAGTATCCTGAGCAGCCGCTCTTTGTCAGGGGCCACGCCTCTCCAGGAGATGATCTCCTCCCCGCTCTGGTCAACAACCACAACGGAGGGTGTGCTCATGATCCCGTAGTAGGCGGCCTCTGCCATGCCGTCCACGCTTTCAACGTCGTATTCCACGATGGGCACACCCTTCGCTGCAGAGACCTCTCTGAGGGTCTCCTTTGCAGGGGGGCAGTTGGGGCAGTGCTTCTGTGTGAAAAGCTCTATCTTCATCTCGTCTGCCCCTCTCAGTTGAAGCGGCCCTGATTGCGGTACCGGTCCCTCAGCTCTGCCAGTTTTCCCTTGTTCCAGCTGCCCACCTTGGAGAAGAACCCTGTGACGCGGGTCATGTGCTCCACGTTGTGGGAGCCGCAGCTCGGGCAGCTCTCGTATATTCCTCTTACAGTCGTCATCTGCTTTTCACCTCCTGAAACTCTTTTTTCATATTGTGACGATACTTCCTCTCCACATAGTCTATGCAGTCGAAGAGGCTGCCTGTGAACTCCACCTCTGTCCCGCCCTTCTGGGGGAAGAAGGTGTGGCGGTGCACGGCGTGTTTCGATCCACTTTTGCTTATGGAGACCCTGATCCTTTCGCCCCTCTCATTGTGGCAGACGCCGCAGTCCACGACAACGTTCATCAGTGGTTCCTCCCGCAGTCAAGGCAGCTTGTGAATTCCGGGCTGAAGGCTATCTGGTCGTTCGTGGTGTGCCTGAATGTCTTGAGCACGAAGTTTGCTATGGACTCGGGGCTGGGCCTTGCCTCGCCGAGCCAGATGTGGGTGAGGGAGCCTGCCTCGATCATGGGATGGAACATGCCCTCTTTCTTCACCCTCTCGATGGGGCTTATCTGGGTGCCCACGTTGAGATAGGTGGAGTTGGTGTAGTAGACCTCGCCTGATTTTATGTCTCCCTTCACCGTTGCGCGCGCCTCCTTGGGATAGTGCTGGAGGTCGAGCACCGCCATCCGATATGCGGTGGACTCGGCAGGTGTCTGCTCGAGCACGAACTTCATGCCATATCGGTTGCTCAGCTCCTCTGCCGTCTTCTTCATGAAGGCGATGACCTTGAGGCCGAACTTGAATGAGTCCACGGACTCGTGAAGCTCTGATCCGGTGTGGTGCTGGACCATCTCGTTGAGGCCGAGCATGCCGAAGAGGAAGGACGCCCGGCGGAGGCGGTAGTAGGGCTCGCCGTCGGTGTCCATGGCAAGGAGGCCCAGGGGCCCGCGGTTGCCCATGTCAAGAAGCCTTGTTATGAAGCGCCTCTTGTGGATGTGGGCCTGCGCTGCCAGCTCCATCCTGTCCCTCAGGATCTCGAAGAGGAGGCGGTCGCTGCCGTTGGCCTCGTAGGCGATCCGCGGGAGGTTGAATGTTACGTTCTGCATGGCTGAGTAGCGCATCTTCCAGGGCGTCTTGGCATCATTCAGGTCTGACTCCTCGAGCTTGAAGGCGAGGCGGCAGCACTCAGAGATCTTGGCAGTATCGCCTCTGTCAAAGACGTAGTAGGGGTTGCCCTTCTCGCTTGACACCTCGGCCACCTGCGCCAGGAACTCCTCATGCCCCTCGGTCTTGAACAACCGCTCGGTGATGTGTATCTGGGGCTTTGGGAAGAAAAATGGCCTGCCATAGGCGTCGCCCTGCAGATAGACCCGCATGAGGGCCTGCAAAAAGCGCTGCGCCTCCTCGATGTAGTCCTCGTAGACGTTGCCTGTGAACTCGCCGCCCGGTCCGATGGCAGGCACGTCGGTGAAGTGCTTGGGCACCTCCCAGTAGAGGTTGAGGTCCGAGAATATGCTCTGGCCTCCCCGCGCCACCGCCTGCTGGGCGAACTCGAAGACAAGGATCTGGGCGAGCTGCTCCATCCGCCTGTCGTCCACGCCCGTGAGATAGGGCGCGATGAAGAGGTTCACCGCATCCCAGCCGATGGCGCCTGCAAAGGTCCCCTGCAGGGCGGCGGAGAACTTGATCATCTGGCCGATGAGGACCTCAGGGTGCCTGGCCGGCTTCGCTATGGAGAGTGCGTTGGGGAGGTTGAGGCCGAACTTCTTGATATATTCGAGGCTGTTGCCTGAGCAGTATGGCCTGTCTATCATCCCCAGGTCGTGGAGGTGGATGTCGCCGCTCTCGTGGGCGAAGGCGATGTTCTCTGGGAAGACCTTGAGGAGGGCGTACTGCTTCTTGATAGCCTCGGCGAGGCTCAGGTTCGTGGCCTCAGGGCCGTGGGGAACGTTTGCGTTCTCCTTGTTGTGGCTTGTTATTATCTCCTCCACGTCGAATATGGGCAGGCCGAGGCGGGTGTGCTGTTTTCGCTCCTCCTCCAGGCCGTGGTGGATGAGCTTTTCGTTCACCACCTCCCTGATGAGGGGCGCTGTGATGAACTTGATTCCTGACTCAAGGATGGTCTTCTCTGCCTCTATGCTTATCTTCTCGGCCATCTCTGGCGTGATCTGTGTCTCCCGCAGCAGGGCGTCCACGATGCTCTTTCTGTTCCACTTGACAACGTCCCCTCTTGAGACCTTCACGAAGAGGGCGATGTCTGTGGAATCCATCTCTTTTGTGTCTTTGATCCCGGTGATATCCATTTCATGCCTCCTTATTAAAACTTTTAACCAATCCCAATAAAATTGGTAACAAATCGTACGAATTACTCATATAAAAAGCTTTTGAAATGGTTTTATTTATCTATTTATACGTATAAATTAGAAAAATTAACTAACTCTCTGCAGTGAACATCGGCCAGAAAAAGCCCTGAAACATATCGAACCCGCCTCTCAACCAGGACGTTAAAGATCATAAACAGCCCTTATCACCACAAGCTCCTCGAAGTCCAGCCTCAGGGATGACAAAGGGGAGACGCAAAAACCCTGATTCCGTAACACCCCGGCTGTCTTTTCATGGCCGCTAAGAGAGGAGCCAAGCATCAGAACCCTGCCGCCAGGCAGAAGATAACCCCTCACATCCCGGAGGAAGCGGTCGATCACCTCCCGTCCGCTGGAGCCGCCATCCCAGGCCAGCGCCTCCAGGTCCCGGGGCTCACCCTCCTCGGTGGGCAGATAAGGGGGGTTGAAGATGATCAGGTCAAAGCGCCCCTCCACCCCAGAGAAGAGGTCGCTTCGGCGGGCATGGAAATCCTCAAGGCCGTTCAGCCTTGCGTTCCTTTGCGCGCACTCCACCGCCTGCGGGTTGATGTCCACAGCAAGGACACTTGCACCTTTCCTGGCCGCGATGAGGCCGAGCAACCCAGATCCGGTACCCATGTCAAGGACCCTCTCACCAGGCCGGGCGTCGATCTCCTTGGCAAGCAAAAAGGTGTCCTCAGCAGGCTCATACACGCCTGGCAGCATCCTGATCTCAACACCATCATAACAGGTCATGGTAAAAAAGACCCGATTATCCGGTCTCTATTCTTGCCCCCTCCTTTTCTATGGAGACGATGAAGGGTAGGCCGCCTTCGTCCTCGATGGCCTTTGCAACGGCCCTCTGATTTTCAGGGGCATAGGCCACCATGCAGCCCCCTCCTCCGGCCCCGGTGATCTTTGCTCCAGAGGCGCCGGCCTTTCTTGCAGCATACACATATCTTGAAAGCTCCTCAGTGCCAACGCCCAGGGATTCTAAGAGCCCGTGGTTTATGTTCATAAGCCCGCCTATGTCCCCGCCCCTCTCTAAAACGCCCTTGGCCCGCACAGCGATCCTCCCAATGGAATGTATTATGGAATCAACTATCTCAGGGTCAGCTTCCCTGAGGGTCCTCACACCCTCAACAAGCTCCTTTGTGGACCCTGTCTTCCCGGTGTAGCCCACCACCAGAGGGATATTCCCCGCATCGATAGCCTCAACAACCTCGAGCTTGGGCTTGATGAAAAGGACGCCTCCGAAGGTTGTTACAGAGGAGTCGGTTATCGAGGCAGCGCCCTGAACCTTCTTCTCCACCATGTGCCCGAGCCTTGCAACGTCCTTCCTCTCCACCTCACGGCCGAGAAGGGTTGAAATCGCAAGGACAGTTGAAACAGAAACAGCAGCAGAGGAGCCGAGCCCTGAGGCTGGGGGAAACTCCGACTCCACCTTTATGTCAAGCCCGCATCTCTCCCCGAGATAATCGAAGGTAAGCTCCGCCGCCCTTTTCACATAGGGATAGCCGTCCTCTATTTCATCAGAGGAAGAGATACGCACCTCCCCATCGCTCCGCCTCTCAACCGAGACATATATCCGCCTGTCAATGGCCCCTGCAATCGCTGGCTCACCATATACCACGGCATGCTCGCCAAAGAGAATCACCTTACCGGGCGCAGAGGCTGTGACTGACATTGAAACCAAGAAAGGAGGTCTTAAGATTTATAGGTTGCCGTTATA
>RFHW01000133.1 GCA_003695745.1 Methanobacteriota archaeon
AAGAAGTAGGATTTTGGCTGGGCTGATTAAAACAGGGGCTTCTACGTCCTCTTTCACTTTAGGGTTTCATGCCACTCTTTCTTCATCGTCGTCGGCCCGGGGCTTCATAGAAGAAACAACTGGTTTTGGGTTTAAGACTCACTTGTAAACAGAGCCCCTGTAATCAATCTTTTCAACATATATGGTCCTAGAGGGCTTCTCAATCCTGAAGATAATTCTCACATCTCTCACCCTGAGCCTGTAGTAGCCTTGTCTACCCTTAATTTTTGCCAGGTCATGCGGGGTGGTGAGAAAGGGAAAGTTCCTCAGGTCTGATATTTCGTCCAGAATCTTTTCTTTAAGTTTCCCATCTGTTTTCAGACTCAGAAATTTATCTGCCCTCCGTGAGATGAAGACAGAATACCTGTCCACCACTACCCCCTCTTCACTTTCTCGATGGAGAGGTATTCCCCTTCCTCTTTTATCTCTTTTAACTCCTCCCACTCTTCATCGCTTATTTCCTCTTCTGGCAGGAGATTGTTAAGCGACTTTTCCATGAACTCTTCAACGCTTGCCTTCAGGTTCTTAATCTCCTCGTAGACCATATCAAGCGTGACTTCAGCCATGTTCTTTTTCTATGCGCCCAGATTATTTAAAGTTAATCATGACGTAGTTCTAGTTGGGGTTTGGAGCGCCAGTGAAGGCACGCCAGGGACAAGGATAAGACGTTGAGATAGTTTTTTATCAGGAGCCTCATAAATGGTGTTAGATGGACGATGAATTAATAGACAAGATGCTTGGAGTTGGGCGGCAGCCACCTAAAAAGCAGATTTTCCTTGAGGATCTGAAGGTCTCTGAGGATGTCTTTGACCGCTCCACCCTTCTCACGCTCTATGACCTTGTGAACAGGGGCTATATATCTGTCCTCCACGGGGCTGTGAAGACCGGCAAGGAGTCCAGCGTCTTCCTTTCCATGGACGGCTCGGGTGAGCGTCATGCCGTCAAGATACACCGCATCGTCACCTCAGACTTCAGGCAGATGAGCCGGTATATTGAAGGTGACAGGCGCTTCAAGGACATTAAAAGGTCGAAGAGGAGCATGATCTTCACGTGGGTTGAGAAGGAGTTCATGAACCTGAGGACCGCCTTTGATGCAGGTGTGAGCGTGCCCCGGCCTGTTGTGCGCAGGGGCAATGTCCTTGTGATGGAGTTCATAGGCGAGGGTGATGTGGCTGCGCCCATGCTCAGGGATGTGAAGCTCAGGACAGAGGGTTTTTACAGGGAGGTGGTGGAGGAGGTTAAAAGGCTCTATGAGAGCGGTCTTGTCCATGGGGACCTCAGCGAATACAACATCCTAGTCCACCGGGGGAAGCCGGTGCTCATCGACATCTCCCAGGGCGTCCCTGTGAGCCATCCTATGGCAGAGGAGCTTCTCAGGCGGGATGTTGGGAACGTTGCCCGTTTCTTTGGCAAAAAATTTGATAAAGTATGGGCCACCATAGTAGGTTAAGGAGAGGAAAAGACCCATGGAGTATGTGAGGATAGCTGAGGACCGTATAGGCTCTCTCATTGGAAAGGAGGGCGAGGTGAAGAGCGCCATTGAAAAGAGGCTTGACGTTAGCCTTGATGTGGACAGCAGAGCGGGCATGGTCACCATAAGGAACAGGGGCGCTGATCCGCTGGCAGAGTGGAAGGCGCGGGATATGGTGAGGGCCATAAACTACGGCATAGACCTTTCCGCCGCCCTCAGGCTCAGCGACGACGATCACACCCTTGTGGTGATAGACCTCTCAGACATCGTTGGCCGGTCGAAGAAGGCCATAGTGCGCCAGAAGGCGAGGATCATCGGCAGAGGAGGGAAGACCAAGGCCCATATATCAGGGCTTACAGATGTGTCCATCTCCATCAAGGGGAGGCGTGTCGCCCTTGTGGGCAGGACAGAGTGGGTGATGATTGCAAAGGAGGCTGTGGAGGCCCTTGCCGGCGGCCTGCCCCACGGCGTGGTCTACAAGGCCCTTGAGAGGAAGTGCTCGGCAATTAGGATGCAGCAAAAGGTGGACCTGTGGAGGCCTTCCAGATGACGGCGCACACACCCCTGCTTCACAAGGCCACCGACTGTCTGGACAGCCCCGCCAGACGGACTGCGGTGGAAATAGAGCGGCTTCAAAGAGACCTTGACTATTCCAGGGAATACTATATCACGCTTCAGGAGAATCTGCGCGTCCTTAAAGAGCTCAAGGAGGAGATGGAGCAGAAGGGTTTTGACTCCCCCTATTTCATCAAAGGCGTTCACGGCAGGAGGCCAACCCTAAGGAAGATGAGGTATGAGGACATTGAGAACCAGAGGGATATATCGCGGCACAAGAAGTTCTTCATAGCCGATGCAAGCGACAAGAAAAACCTCTTTGAAAGGACTAAGGGGGCCATTGCCGCAAACAACATTGCAGTGGGGCATCTTGAGGAGTTCATCACCATAAAATGCGGCTGCGGCAGGATGAGCCGTGGCAAGGAGGCGTTGAAGGCCCTTCTTGCGAGGGAGGGCTTTGTCTGCGACAAGTGCGGCTCCACCACAGGTGAGCTTGGCCACAACGAGTACGGCGTGTCAAGGCTGGAGATAGTGCCTCTTCTCCCGCTGGGCGGCGAGTTCATGTCCGAGATCTCCAAGTTCACCTCTACAGAGCGGAGGGCCTACAGGGAGATAATGGGGGTCCTGCGGGAGCAGAAGAAGAGCAGGATAAAGTCGGCCATGGTCGTTTTCAAGAGGAAGGTGGAGGGAAAGTGGATCAGGAAAAAAGAGCTCATCGAGGTGGGGAAGAGATCCGGGCTTGATGTGGAGAGCATCCTCCGCGAGAGATACGGCAGGGTGATTATCGAGAAGATCAGGTTCTACCACGAGCGCTCCACACTGATAAGCGGCAAATACAACAGGCAGGCGCTGTCCATCGCCTATACAAGGATATTCAAGGGGCGGCGCAGGGAGATCGTGGACTTCCTCCTCAGCAGAGAGGAGGATATGAAGCGCCTGAGGGAATATGAGTCTCTGAGACGGGAGATGGACCTTCTTCTCCAGGACCCGAGGGTTGACAGGCAGGATGTGATCGACGAGTTCGAGGCAAAGCTCATGGACAGGGGGCTGATGAAGAAGACAGGCGGGCTTTCTGACGAGCTTGAGGCTGCCATCCAGAGGAGGCGCGAGGTGTCAGAGCAATATCTCATAAAGCTCCCGCTCCTCGTCTTTGCATGGGACATCTTCAGGTTCCTCCTCATAAAGCCCTATCGTGAGAGGAGGTATGCAAGCGTGATCCCCGGTCTTCAGCCTGTGCCGGAGAGAGAGCATCTTGAGGGGATGATCCCCATACTCGCCGATGAGGAGGTGGTGTCCATAGCAAGGAGGTTCCTGGACAGCCGCATCAGGCCTGTTGAGAATGGTGTTAACATCGTCTTCCAGAAGTTCCGTCTCGAGGAGATACTCAAGGACTATCTGAAGGTCACCTCAAGCAGGGCCGTGGGCGGTGTCGCCCTCTATCTCTACTCAGGCCTTGACATAGATGAGGCGGCAGGGCTTGTGTCGTCCACAGAGGAGGAGCTAAAGGATGTCCTTAAGATACTTGTGCGTCTGGGGAGGCGGGACGTGATCCCTGAGGAGAAGATGGAGAGCCTGGATGAGATAAAGGATATCAAGACCTCTGAGAAGGCCATGGAGTTCCTCCGTCTTGTGTAGTAACAATTTTATACTTTTCCCTGCAAATCTATCCTCATGGCAGGCCACATCGTTCTACGCTCCAGCCAGAACGAGGTCCTTTTAAGGGAGATCAACGAGAAGCTCGATGAAAGGACGAGGGAGGTCCATCTCAGCATCCGCCCAACCATAAACATCATAGCCTCCATCCTCACGGCAGCCCCCAACATCAAGCTCATCACATGCCCGCCCAGCCTCTTTGAGCGCACGCCCAAGAAGATCAAGGAGGCCCTTGCCAAGATAAAGGTGGATTTCAAGCCCCTTCTGCTCACCCCCGGGAGGCCGAGGATGCACGACGATGGAAAGATCCGTGGGATATACCGCCTTAAAAAGAAGGGTTTTTCAGCCAAGAAGATATCAAAGGAGCTGGGCATACCTCTCACAACAGTCTATTACTATCTTAGCAAGGAGCAGGTGAAATGAAGGCTGTGAAGAAGTGCAGGAGCTGCGGGAAATCGATCCCCGGCGGATATCTCTGTGAGGAATGTGAGAGGAAGGTCCTTGAGACCCATCGTGGGAGGCGGTACCTCCTCTCAGGTGCCACAGGCATCATCCTCATAGCCCTGATCTATGTTGTGTGGACGGAGTATCAGGAAAAGAGAGGGGAGATAGACCTCTCCGTCTTCAGCCGGTTCTCCAGCGCCATCGCGGCCTATGCCAGGGCTGTGCTTGCATCGCCCTATCTGCTGATACCCCTTGTGATCGTCATGATCATAGCCGCCTTTATCATAGGCACCAGGCTTTCAAAGTGAGGTTGCTGCCAAGTGACATCGATCATGGTCGTGGACGACAGTGAAGAGATAAGGTTTATTGTGAGAAGGATCCTGGAGGAGGCCGGGTACAGTGTCTCTGAGGCGGCAGATGGCGAGGAATGCCTTCAGATGCTCTACCAGGGGGAGAAGCCGGACCTGATACTCCTTGATGTGATGATGCCAAAGATGGATGGCTGGGGCCTGTCAAGGAAGATAAAACAGGACCCCTCTCTGCAGCATATACCCATATGCATGCTCACTGCAAAGACAAGCACCATGGACGCCCTTATGAGCCTTGAGTCGGCCCGCGCCAACTGGCATCTGAACAAGCCCATAAACCGGAAACAGCTCCTTGACACTGTGCGCTGGCTTATTGAGAACCCCTCTCAGTGAGATGCCATTGACCTCAGCCCATGGATGATCTCTGACAGGCTCTTCCTCAGATTGGATGGGTTGTCAAAGGACCTGTGGATCCTGTTGAGCGCCTCCCGGTCCATGGCCCTCAGCTCCTCTGCAGCGGCGAGGAGAAGGGGCACCGCCCGTATGACATTGTCCACGATGGTGATAGATGCTGTTTGGGCGGTCCTTGACAGGGGGTTGAGGTCCACAGCTATCACCTTCTTCCCAGCCTTTATGAGCGCTTCGGTGCGGTCCCCGTCCTCAAGGGCGACGAAGACCACGTCGGCAGAATAGATGCCTTCTCTGTCCACAAGCCTTCTTCTGCTGTCAAGGCCCTCTATCTCAGCATCCGCTTTGACGCCGTAGACCTTCTCGGCTCCATGGCCCTTTAAAATCCCCTCTATAGCTTTAACCCGTTTTTCTGTGCGGTAGAAGAGGTTTATCTCAAGCTTCCCCTCAACTGCCCTGGCAAGCTTTACAAGCTCTTCAGGGCAGAGCACCGCCGTGTTGCCGTTCACCGATACAACCGGGTTCTCAGCGGCAAGGAGCATCGCCGCCGCAGCCCTGACCGCCTCCACTGCTGCATCCGGGGTCTTCTCGCCGAGGAGATAGTCGAATGCCTCGCCTCTGCCGAAGGCTATCAATCCTTCAAGGGCGGTAGCCCCTGCTTTATATCCCTCCACCAGAAGCTCTCTCTGTCTGAGAGACTCATACCTTGGATGGCTCTTGGGGATCATCATGCATGTTTGAAAAGCCGCCTGACACCACGAGCTTGAGCCCGTCGTCGATGGACATGTCCAGAGGTATCACCTCATCCTCTGGCACCATGAGCAGGAAACCGGATGTGGGGTTTGGCGAGGTGGGCACAAAGACGTTTATCATCTTGGCCTTGGTCTTGTCCTGTATCTCCTTAACGCCGACCGCCGTTGTAAGCCCCACTGCATACATGCCTTTGCGCGGGTATTCCACGAGGACGACGCCTATGTAGCCTGTGTCTTTCTGGGATATCAGGGCCGAGCTCGCGTACTTGACTGTGGAATACAGCCCTTTTACAACGGGTATCCTCATGAGCAGGGATTCGAAGAAGGCCACTGCCTGCGCGCCCACGGTGAGCCTTGCAAAGGCGCCGAGGAGGGTGATGCCTGCAAGGAGCACGAGAAGGCTGATTCCCGGTATGTAGAGCTCGCTTCCTGCAACCCGCCCGATGAGAAGCACGATGAAGGGCCGGAGTATGCCGTCGAGCAGCTCAAAGACCGCAAAGAGCACATAGACTGTCACGGCCAGCGGCACGAATATGAGCAGCCCGGCGAGAAAGGTCTTCTTCAGATCCAGCTCCATAGGTTCCTATTGAAATTCTACGGGCATAAATAGGTTTCTCCAAAGCTAGCTTTGTCGCATAACTTTATTTCTTCAATGAGCTCTTCAACGAGCCCCCCACCTCACCACCGCCTATTAGCCTGCAGCAACCTGCAGCGATCTTGTGGAATAAGGTTTTTATAATATCCAAATAAGTCATCATATGATGATAAATCCTATAAAAGTTCGCTTTATCCCAGCCACCGCATATTATGCGAACAATAATCTCGCAAAATACGTGTTAGGCGTAATCGTGAGCAAAAAGAGGTAGAAAAGAAATGAATAAAACAGATGAGATAGCAAATAAAATAATAGAAGTTTTTAAGG
>RFHW01000023.1 GCA_003695745.1 Methanobacteriota archaeon
CACGATCTGAGGGATCATGCCCAGCTCAACCCTCTTTATCAGCCGCTGGATGGCGTCGATCGCCTTGGTGGCATGGACCACGCCCACCATCCCCACGCCTGAGAGGCGCATGTCAGCGAATATCTGGAAGTCACGGGTCTTGCGCACCTCGTCATAGATGGTGTAGTCAGGCCGGAGCAGAAGCAGGATGTCGGCGGTCTTCTCCATGTTCCCCTCCAGCGGCGAGTACTGGGTGATCTCATCTGAGACCACGAGGTCCCGCGGCGACTCCATGGTCTTCACGACCCTGCCCTTCTTCCTGTAGAACTCGGCCAGGGCCTGTGAAAAGGTGGATTTGCCTGCCCCCGGGGCTCCGGCGATGAAGATGCCCTCAGCCCGCTCATCCAGCCTCTTCTGAAGCTTCTCTGAGAGATTATAATCCTCCAGCTCCATGTGCACCACAGGCCTCGTGGCTGTGATCTCATATGCCTCAGAGAAAGGCGGCCTTGCAATGGTTATCCTCATATGCTCTGTCTGGACCACCGTGGCCCCGTGCCGCTCGATCTCCACGAAGCTCTCGGCATCTGACTTGGCATATTCGATTATGTCCATCGCCATCTTCTGTATCTGAGCCTTTTTCAGGGGTTTTTCACCCACCTGCAGCAGTCTCACCTCCCCCGGCCTGCCCTTCTTGGCCATGGGCGGCACCTTCTCCTTGAGATGCACCGACATGGTGTCACCATCAAAGTAGTCAAGTATCTTCAGCCGTCTCCTCATCTTCCTCGGCCTGAGATACCGCACCGAAATGCCCTTTGTCTCAGCCACCTTTGCCTGCACCCGATCGCTTGTGAGAAGCACCCCTCCCACCTCTGCCGCCGTGTTGCGTATGGTGTCGTCAATGTCCTTGAGCCTTGATGGGTCCGGCCTCCTCCCTGTGAACTCAAGCTCTATCCTGCCCTTCTCAAAATAGGATCTGAGCTTCCCAAGCTCCTCGAGGCCGTTGAAGCCGCTCTCCCTGCCTTTGTTCGCCTGGTTCTCAAGCTCTGCCACAACAGCCTCAGGGATGACTATCTTGAAAGGCCCTCTGCCTTTTTTAACGAGCCTTGTGATGCGGCCGTCTATGATGACAGAGGTGTCTGGCACGATGATCTGCTCAGGCGCCATTGAGCTAACCCCTGTAGACGTCCTCAGGGTTGAAGACCTTCCTGCCAACGACCTGCCAGCCATCCCCTTTGAGGCGGCGGTAGAAACAGGTGTAATGGCCGGTGTGGCAGGCGGCTCCCTTTTGATCCACCTTGAAGACCAGGGCATCGCCGTCGCAGTCTATGAAGACCTCCCTCACCCTCTGCACATGGCCTGATTCCTCGCCCTTCTTCCACAGCCTCTGCCGGGACGTGGAGTAATAATGCATAAGCCCTGTCTCGATCGTTTTTTCAAGGGCCGCCCTGTTCATGAAGGCCGCCATCAGTATCTCGCCGCTCCCGTGGTCCTGCGCTATTGCAACTGCCACGTCCTCCCCACCCATCTTTATCCTGAAGTTAACAGCGTCAAGAAGGGCGTCCATCGCCTATTCCTCTTCCTCTTTAACAGGGACCCTGAGGGTTATCACCTTGAATATTATCACCATCACCACGAGGGTCAGCGCGATGGCGGCAAGGCCTTCTCTGGATGACAGGTCAATCCCCTCTTTCTCCACCACAACCTCCTGCGGGAATATCCTGCCCGGCCCGACCGCCCCTTTAGCGGGCGCCGGCGTCCCGCTGACCTTCGCCTCCGGCTTCCTGGATGGCTGGGTCACCTTCAGGCTCACAGGCTCAAGGTCGCCTGTATAGGAGTTCCCAAGGACGTCCTGCCAGCTCACCTTTGTGCCGCCAAGGTTGGCGCTGGCCGTTGCCTTGACCGCATATGTGATGGTCAGCTCCTCACCGGGCCCAAGGACGTCTGCAGTTGCCTGTGTCTTGCCTGAGACCACGGGTATGGAGCCTGGCACCCCGTCGCTTACGATCACGTTCGTTGCATTCCCATCGCCATTGTTCCTCACTGTCACGGTCACATCCACTATCTCGCCTTTTTCAGCGCTGGTCTTTGAAAGAACCTTTGTGGCTGACAGGGCCGGGCCGCGGACCTTGAATCTGAAGGAGCCTTCAAGCTCCTTGCCATCATAGGATATATGGTATGGTATGTCGTATAAACCGGCCCGCAGGCCCTTTATGGTGAGATCATGAAGGACCTTGCCACCCCTGCTTATATTGCCCTCCCGTGACATGCCTTCTGAGAAGACATAGAGGGTGTCGTTCTGCCTTTTAATCTCTGCCTCCACCCTCCCGGTCCAGTTGGAGTCGTTTGTGGCGACCTCTACGCCTGAGGGCAGGGTGAGGTTGAGGACGTATCTGTCTATGGGCCCATAGCCCTTGCTTGTGAGCTCTATCTTCAGCTGCCCCGGCTCTGCAAGGTCTGTCTCGTTGGCGTAGCTTATGACCACGCCGAGATCCGTCTTCTCGGCCCTGACGATGGAAAAGGCGGCTCCGGCAGGTATGACGAAGACATCTGTTGTGAAGCGCCTCACATATCTCTGGCCATAGAAATCCTCATAGGTCACGGTGGTGGTCAGCGGTATGTATGTCTGGTTATCCACCTTTGGGGTCCAGAAGGCATAGTCCTGCTGATCCGGGTTCCCGTAGATCCAGTAGGTGATCTCTTTCTTGCTCTTGCCCTTGGACTCTGGCTCGGGCGGCACATGGAAGGGGAACCGCTGGTAGAGGGTGACATCATGCTTTATCCTCAGGCCCTCGTCCTCGCACTTCTTCTCCTTAACAGATACCGCCTCCCCGTCCACATAGACCCTGAGCTTCCCATC
>RFHW01000134.1 GCA_003695745.1 Methanobacteriota archaeon
ATAGAAGAGCTATAGACCGGGATCCATCCATTGAAAGATACAACGAAGCCAAGATACAGTGGACGCCCAGGATAAAATTTGAATTCACACTGGAGGAGGGCGCCATATACACCCTTCGAGGGCCACGTCAGGTGGGGAAGACAACACTGGTCAAGCTGCTGATAAAAGATCATCTGGAAAGATCAGATCCAAAGAGCGTCTTTTACTGGACCTGCGATCTCATCACCACCCCTGTTGAGCTTGCTGAGAAGATCACAGAATACCTGAAATGGGCGAGAGAACAGACAGAGGGAAGGCTGCTCATCGCCCTTGATGAGATATCAGAGGTGCAGGGATGGCAGAGGTCCATAAAGTACCTTGTGGACACCGGAATGCTGAGGAACACCACCCTCATCCTCACAGGCTCCCACGCCATAGACCTGAAGAAAAGCGGGGAACGGCTTCCAGGTAGACGGGGCAGAACAGGCAAGCCGCTTAACAAGATACTCCTGCCCATGAAGTTCTCAGAGTATGTCGAGGCCGTGGACCCAGCTCTATTTGAGAAGATAGGTGTGAGGAGGAGGGATGAGCGCCAGAGGATCCTCTTTGACCTCATAAAGGGCAGGATAGACCCGATTGTTTCAGGGCAGCTGGTCCACCTTGAGGAGATCAACCGCCTCTTAGAGAGGTATCTACTGACCGGCGGCTTCCCACGGACGATCAACGAGCTGGCCTCTACCAGGTCCATAGCCCATGAGACCTATTCCATATACCTTCAATGGATCCTTGGCGACATGGCAAAATGGGGCAGGGAAGAGCGCAAGACAAAGCAGATCATAAGAAGGCTCCTTGAAACCTACACGAGCCAGGTGAGCTGGTACTCCATAACAAGGCATACGGACATAGGCTCCCACAACACAGTCGCAGGCTATGTGGAGGCGCTTGAGGATTCCTTTGTCCTCAACGTGGTGAACAAGCTCGACCTCCCACGGCAGCGCCCAAAATACAGGAGCGAGAAAAAGATCTATTTCCTTGACCCATTCATATTCCACTCGCTCAGGTCATGGACATTCGGGTTCCCGCGCCCCTTTGAAACAGCAAAGGAGTATCTGGAGGAACCTGAGAATAAAAGCAGGCTCATAGAGGGCGTGGTGCACAACCACCTTGCAAGGCTGGCCTACGGCCTCTATCCCACCGACACCTTCCACCCGGCTGACCACGTCTATTTTCTGAAGAACAAACATGAGATTGACTTCGTGCTGAAGCTTGAGAGGCTCATCCCCATAGAGGTAAAATACAGGAAAAGGTTCGATCCAAAAGACGTGCCCAGGCTCGGGAGATTCAGAGAAGGGCTTGTGCTGACCCTGGAAGACCTGGCCAGAAAAGAAGATCGCTACACAGCCCTCCCTGTGGGGATGTTCCTCCTGCTTATATGAACGTTCTAAAAGAATAGAGACGGCCTCTATCAGGGTCAGAGCCCACCCGCCCTGCTCGGCAACACCTTCCCATCGCCTACTCGAGGGGGAGATCTGCCGCAGGAACGATTATCGTCTTTTCAGACCATGGACGTTAACAAATAAAAAGACACTGGCTTAAAATAAGTACAGGAGAATTAGTAGCCTATTACCTTACTGCTATGGCCAGAAAATCAACTTCTTGCATCATGCATGCCTGAAAAAGATCCTTCAAGAACTGATAATTTGTTACTCCGCGACCTGCCTCCACCTTTAAAAACTATTTTACCGATTTTTCCAAGGGAGGGAGCTATCTTGGCCAATACTTCATCACTAACTTGTCCTTCGTGATTCAATGAGTCAACATCATCAGCATGCTTCTTAAATACGTCAATTATCTTTAATAACAATCTATTTGGTCTAGCAGATTGTGGGAAATAGACCCAATTAATCATGAGTTTAATCTGACCATTCACAGTAATATATCTACCTATCTTTAGAAATTGTCTTCACTTTTTCGCCCTATATGCCATGTTCATGTAGCTGTTGCCGCTGGCGAGCTCCTCGAGCATCTGGCTCAGCCGCTTTTGCTTGGTCTCCGGCCGCTTTGCCCTGTTTATCCAGCCCAGATAATCGTTTCGCTGATAGGGCGGGCGGCTCTGGTATGCGTCCATCAGCCCACGGTCCACAAGGGCCTGTCTCACGAACTCAGGCATGGGCTGCAGGGGGCGCTTCAACCGACCGGGTTTATCATTCATATTCCCGACTTAGTGGATTCAAAGGATAAAATGATTTTCCAAAGTGGAACCTCACTCAAATTGAAGCATGAGGGTAAGGGATATATAGGAAGGGGCCTCGACGAAAACCACATGAAGTCCCTTGTTGTCGCGAGCACCCGTCCTGAGGTTATCAAGCTCGCCCCTGTGCTCTGGGAGCTTGAGAGGCGCGGGGTGGAGCATGTCTTTGCCACCACCGGACAGCACTATGACGACATCATGTTCAAAAGGTTCATCGAAGAGCTGGGGCTCAGAGAGCCGGATCACAACGTGGAGGTGGGCTCTGATACGCAGGCGGCGCAGACAGCGAGGGCGATGACCGGCCTTGAAAAGCTGATAACAGAGGAGGAGCCTGATGTGGTGGTCGTGGAAGGCGACACAAACTCGGTGCTCGCCAGCGCCCTTGCCGCTGTGAAGCAGAAGACGCCTGTGGCCCATGTGGAGGCCGGGCTGCGAAGCCATGATCGCACCATGCCTGAGGAGATAAACCGCGTCCTTACGGATCACTGCTCAGAGGTGCTCTTCGCTCCCACCGAGACCGCGGCTCTTAACCTCGTG
>RFHW01000135.1 GCA_003695745.1 Methanobacteriota archaeon
ACCCTCATGCCCGGCGAGGTAGGCGGCCATCCTCCTCACCTCCAGCCGCCCTTCCTCTGAGAGCGGCCTTTCAGGATCCTCTTCCTCAGGCTTCGGCCTTCCATGGCGCGCGAGATAGACCTTCAATGGCGGCACCCCCTATCCTCTGGAACCAGCCAGTAAGATATCGACTCGTTATGTCTCCCTCTCACTAACTCCCAGCTTCACAGCCAGGCCTCTGCCTTCGCTCCAAGGGGACCCTCGAGGAAGGAATGTGCTAACGAGCCGAAGTGTTCTGCGCCGGGGTTGGCTTGGACATCATAGATAGCTGCTTTGCACTCTCTGCCAAGGACCCAAATCCAGCACAATGTCGCCTCGGCTTTGCCCCGGTCATCACCACATCAGACCGGCCTTCGAACCAGAGGCATATGATGCTCAGAGCGTTAACAAAGGCAATGAATTCTCAAAACCTTCAGGGCATCAATATCCTCTTCCTGGACAAGCTCCTAAACCCACCTGTCTATCTTTTTCTGGGCCCTGCCCCTCTTTCTTCCCTCCCGTATCCTTTCCAGCAGAAGGGTCCGATGGTTGTTCCAGTAATGGACGATGGCATAGTCCTCTTTGATCTTCAGCTGGCAGGTCTTGCAGATCATCCTATCAGATGCTATTCTGCCCCTTCATTATAGATAATTTTTTGCCCTTGCAGGGGGTGGCGAATATTTATAAAAAACGATGATGCATCTTCATGGCATGGAGATCGTGTTCCTTGGAACTGGCGGCGGCAGATGGATGACCATCACCCAGAGGCGCCACACAGGGGGTTTCAGGCTTCATGACAGGCAAAATATACATGTGGACCCCGGGGCGGGGGCGCTTGTGAGGGCGACGCAGAAGAGGATAAACCCCCTGAAGACGGACTGTCTTCTGGTCTCACACTGCCATCCAGACCACTACACGGACACAGAGGTGTTCATCGAGGCCATGACCCGCGGGATGACCGAGCGGGCCGGGGTCCTGGGCGGGAGCAAAAGCGTGCTCATTGGAAATGGGGAGCTTGGGCCTGCTGTATCCAGATATCATCTGAGCATGGTCAAAGAGGAGCACACGCTCGAAGCGGGAGCGACCTTCAAGATCGGTGACATGGGGGTGGAGGGCCCTTCCCACACGGCACAGCGACCCCGAGGGCGTGGGCCTCAAGTTCTACACAGACCAGGGCGTCATCACATACACCGGCGACACAGAGTATTTTGATGGTATGGCAGGGGCATACAGGGACTCAAGGGTCATGATAATAAACGTGATAAGGCCCGGGGGCGAGCGGTTGAAGTGGCATCTCTGCGCTGATGACGTCATAAGGATTTTAAATGATACAGTCCCAGAGAGAGCGATAATCACCCACTTCGGCATGAAGATGGCTCCAGTGGCTATGAAAGAGGCCGAGAGGATTGAAAGGGAAACAGGTGTTAAGACGATAGCGGCAAGAGACGGTATGAGGGTTGCCCTGAGGTGAAGGAGGATATGGCTCACAAGCCAGCGATAGCTGAGAAGAGATGGAAGAAGGAGTTTGAAAAGCCCATCTATGAGCGGTGGAAGGAGAGCGGGAGCTACCGTTTCCAGAAAGACTCGCCAAAGCCTGTGTATTCCATCGACACCCCGCCGCCCTATGTGAACACGCCGGTGCACATCGGTCAGGCCACCACCTATGTGATGATGGACATGTTCGCAAGGTATCGTAGGATGACGGGCTACAACGTGCTCTTCCCCTTGGGCCTTGACCGCAACGGCCTGCCCATCGAGATGGCGGTGGAGAAGCGCTTCAAGGTGCGGCTCTGCGACACGCCGCGGGAGGAGTTCATCGAGCTCTGCCACAGGGTCCTTGAGGAGTCCTCGGCCGAGACCCAGGATTCCTTCCTGCGCCTGGGCATCGGCTTCAACAGCTGGGAGCAGGGAGAGGAGGTGGGCGACGTCTATCTCACGGACTCGCCTGAGTACCGGAGCCTCACACAGGACACCTTCATCGACCTCTGGAACAAGGGATTGATCTATGAGGCGAGGAGGATAAACAACTTCTGCCCCGGCTGCCAGACCACCATCGCGGACTCTGAGATCGAGTACAGGGAGCTCCCCACCTATTTCAACGACATAGTCTTCAAGGTGAAGGAGACAGGCGAGGAGATCATCATCGGCACCACCCGGCCTGAGCTGGTGTGCACCTGCGGCATGGTGATCTTCAACCCAGAGGACGAGCGATACAGGCATCTGGACGGCCTCACAGCCATAACGCCCATATTCGAGAAGGAGGTACCGATCCGCGCCCATCCCATGGCCGAGATGGAGAAGGGCACGGGCCTTGTGATGATGTGCTCTGCCGGCGACACAAGCGACATCCGCTTCTTCATGGAGATGAAGCTCGAGCCTGTGATCGCCATCAACGCTGACGGGACTATGAACGAGCACGCAGGATTCCTCTCCGGCCTCCCTGTGAAGGAGGCCAGAAAGAGGATGATCGAGGAGCTTCGAAAACAAGGGCTTCTCGTCAGGCAGGAGAAGGTGATGCACCGCACGCCCATATGCGAGCGCTCCAAGGACGAGATAGAGTTCATCGAGATGCCTGAGTTCTA
>RFHW01000136.1 GCA_003695745.1 Methanobacteriota archaeon
CATCAAACCTTATGATGTCGTCTTCTTCGATGTACTCGCCTGTCTGTATCTCGATGATGTGAAGCTCCACCTTGCCGGGGTTCTCCACCTTATGGCGCGTGGACTTGGGCACATAGATGCTCTCGTTCTCATGGACATTCACTACGGTGTCTTCCTTTGTTATCCGGGCTGTGCCTTTCACAACGATCCAGTGCTCTGCGCGGTGATAGTGCATCTGATAGGAGATGGCCTTTTTTGGATATATCGTGAGGCGCTTCACCTTGTACCGCTCCCCGGATTCAAGGACGGTGTAATAGCCCCAGGGGCGGTATACGGTGGTGTGGACCATGGCCTCGCTTCTGTTCTCTCTCCTTAGCTTTTCCACAACCTCTTTGACCTCTTCAGCCCTGTCTTTTGGTGCGGCAAGGAGGGCGTCCTTTGTGTCCACAATGACCATGTCCCTCAGGCCTATGGCGGCTATGAGCCGATCCTCGCCCATGATGAGCGAGTTCTCTGTGTCCATTGAGAGGACGTCGCCCTTTGATGCGTTGCCCCTTTCATCCTTCCCCAGAAGCTCATAGACGCTCTTCCACGACCCCACGTCTCTCCAGCCCTTTTCAAAGGGAAGGACCACTGCCTTTTCGGTCTTCTCCATGATGCCGTGGTCTATGGATATGGTGGGAAGCTCCTCATAGCGCGCTAAAAGCCCTTCAACAGATGTGAGATGCCTGTGTATCTCTGGCAGATGGGCCCTGAACTCCTCAAGGATCAGGCTGGCCCTGAAGAGGAATATGCCTGAGTTCCACAGATAACCGCCCCTTCTGAGGAGCTCTTCCGCTGTCTTTGCATCCGGTTTTTCCAGAAACCTCTCCACAAGATAACCGCCGTCTTTTCTTTCGCCCAGTTTTATGTATCCATAGCCTGTGGATGGGTGCGTTGGCTTCACACCGAAGGTGCAGAGGTATCGGTCAGTGTGTTTTTCGGCTTTCTTTGCCTCCTGGAAGAAGGAGCTGTCCATGATGTGGTCGCTTGGCATTGCGAGTATGTTTTCATCGCCATAGCTGTCAAGGATGAACCTGCAGCCCAGGGCGATTGCAGGCGCCGTGTTCCTGCCTGCAGGCTCTCTTATGATGTTCCTGTCTTTTATGCCCAGGCCTTCAAGCTGGTGTTTCACCATGAAGTACTGTGCCTCTCCTGTGACAACCACCAGCTCCTCACAGTGGTGGGAAGCCCGCTTCACGGTCTGCTGGAGGAGTGTGTCGCTGGAGCCGAATCTCAGGAACTGTTTTGGATGGAGCTCCCTTGAGAGCGGCCAGAGGCGCGTCCCGCTGCCGCCGGCAAGTATGAGGCCTATCATGTTCTTCAATGCTATGGGCTTGGTTTTAAACCTTGCGTGGCTCTTATATGAAATATTCTTCATATGAAAATCTTCACAAAAATATATATACCCTTCGCAATCCTGTAGAGCCCATGGAGGACCAGACCCTCTGCCCACCCATCACAGAGAGGATCAGGCATTCCGAAAAAGACATAGAGGAGGCGCTCAGGATGCTGGGGCTCCTCTCAAACCCGCTGCGCCTGAAGATCGCCCTCCTTCTCTCGGCGCAGGAGATGTGCACATGCCACCTTGAAGAGACCCTCGGGGCAGAGCAGACCCTCATCTCCCACCACCTGCGGCTGTTCAAAGACCTGGACCTCCTCCATGAGAGGCGGAAGGGGAAATGGAGGTTCTACTCCTTGAAGGACTCCAGGGTGAAGGACATACTTAAAAGCGCAGGGCTGATCTAGAGAAGATGAAACGCAACTGCCCCTACTGCGGTGTGAGGCTTAAGGGAAAGGAGATGGCCGACCACATATACAGGGCTCATCAGGGCGGGGGGGCGGAGTTCTTCTGCAGAGAAGGCTGTGTGCGATGCTGCACCGACAGGGGAGCGCCTCTGGAGCTGCTCATAGAGGATGTTAGAAGGATCGTCCCGGCCCTCAAAACCACATATGAGGATTTCTTCAAAGACCATGCAGGGATACTCTGGAGCAGCATCCCTGGCACAAGGGCCTTTATACCGAGCATCGGCCTGCCCTTTCCCTGCAGCTTCCTCAAAGAGGGGCGCTGCTCCATCTACGAGATCCGCCCCCTCCACTGCAGGCTCTTCCCGGAAAGGCTCTATGTGAATCCCTCTCCACAGGAACTGGAGCCCTTCTACCGCGCCGGCTATGTGTGCGTCGATGAAGGCTTCACCCTTAAGGACGGGCGTGAGGAGGAGATAAAGCGGCTCATGGAAGAGGATCAGAGAAGACTTGTGGAAACGGCTGATTTCTTTAAAAACGAGGACTTCATCTATGAGCTCACGCCAGAGGAATATGAGGAGGCTCAAAGGGCCTTTAGAAAGATCGATATCCGCGATCCTGAGAGGAACAGGAAGAAGAGAGAGGTTATCGAAGGGCTCATACCAGAGGAGGTAAAGGAGCGGGTGAAGGAGGCATTCCTCTCCAGGCTAAAGGCCCTTGGATAGGGCGCACCCCCAAAGCACCTGCAAAGACTCAAAAAGCTTAATATACTATATGGGGCAATTCTATCCAGCAAGGTGATGTGAAAAATGGCAGTCAGATCCAGAGGACAGAGGAGCAAGACAAGGAGCAAGATGAGAAAGAAGATCAGGGAGAAGGGCAGCGTGCCCATCACAAGGGCGATGCAGAGCTTCGCCGAAGGCGATGTGGTCCATATCGTGATCGACCCGGCATATCACAAGGGCGCGCCCCACCCCAAATGGCATGGAAAGACAGGGCATGTGATCGGCAGGCGCGGCAGATCCTATCTGGTGAGGATACGGGATCAGGACTCTCACAAGACCGTTATCGCAAATCCAGTGCATCTCAGGGAGACGGGAAGGTGAGCCGATGATCGGGAGAAAGATCCATGAAGAGTCGCCCATAACGATGGCTGAGGTGGCGGAGATACTCTCAAAGAAGGATTCTGACAAGATATATGAGCAGAACATAGCCCTCGACCACCTTCAGAAATTCACGAGGCTGAATGCAAAGGATGCCAGGGCCCTTGTGGAGGAGGTCCTCAAGCTGAACGAGAAGTTCAAGCCCCACCATGCCGTGAAGGTTGCGGACCTGCTGCCCGAGGATGAAGGGGATGTGAAGGCCATATTCGCAAAGGAGCGTTTTTCGCTGAACAAGGAGGAGATCAAGGCCCTCCTTGATGTGGTGGCAAAGTACAGGTGAAATATGATATGGGGATGGAAGAATACGCTATCATTTTAGATTACCTTCCAACAGGGCATCCTGAGGATAAAAGGCCCATCTATAAGAGGGAGCCCATAGCGCAGGCCGTGGGCGAGAGCTTCTTCTCCCTTCTGGAGCTTGTGCCAAAGAAAGGGGTCACCCTCACATCGCAGGAGCGCGTTTACCTTGGGAAGGAGAACAGGGACAAGATCGACTTCATAAAGAGGCGGATCCCCTATGAGGTGCTCACACCAGGCGCAAGGACCGAGCTCACAGCCGCCATCGAGAGCATCGTCGAGAGGAATGAGAAGAAGTTTGTGGACTTCTTCAACGAATCAGGGCCTATAAGCGTGCGGTTCCATCAGCTTGAGCTCCTTCCAGGGATAGGGAACAGGCTCATGTGGGAGATCCTGGAGGAGAGGAAGAAGAAGCCCTTTGAAAGCTTCGCCGACATCTCAAAGAGGATCAAGGCCCTCCCCCATCCGGAGGAGCTCATTGTGAGGCGGATAGAGATGGAGCTCTCAGGGGAGAAGCAGGTGGGAAAGGGAAAATACAAGCTTTTCACAGCGCCCGTGAAGTCGGACCGCCGCTGAAAGCATGGACCTGAAAGAGACAAGAGACCTGTTGAGACGGCACGGTATCTTGCCAAACAAGGTTCAGGGCCAGCATTTTCTTGTGGACGAGGAGGTTGGAAGAAGGGAGGTTGCGGCGGCGCAGATAGATGAAGATGATGTGGTCCTTGAGATAGGACCCGGTCTTGGCTCTCTCACCGAGCATATACTGGCAGAGGGCTGCAGGGTCATAGCCGTTGAAAAGGACCCGGTCTTCATAGATATACTGCGGGAGCGGTTCCCAAGGGACGGCCTTGAGGTAGTAAACGCCGATGTCCTCAAGATGGACCTGCCCGAGTTCGATGTGGTGGTCTCCAACATCCCCTATGTGATCTCATCGCCAGTGACCTTCAAGCTCCTTGAGCACGGCTTCAAAAGAGGCGTTCTCACCTATCAGGAAGAGTTTGCCATGAGGTTCACAGCGAGGCCCGGGGACTGGAACTACTCCCGCCTCTCTGTGGCAACCCACTATTATGCAGAGGCCGAGGTGCTGGAGAGGGTGCCGCCCACCGCCTTTTACCCCCGGCCAAAGGTCCGCTCTGCCATGGTCAGGCTCACACCGCGGCCGCCTCCATTCGATGTTGACAGGGACCTCTTCTTCCGGTTCGTGAGAGGGCTCTTCACAGCGAGGAGGAAGACAGTGAAAAAGGCCATTTCCATAGCGAAGAAGGTGGAGGGCATCGACATTGACACAGCCCGTGTTCCAGAGGAGACCCTGGAGAAAAGGGTATTCGAGCTTCATCCAGAGGAGATCGCAGAGATGCTCCTATGACCGCTGGGGCTGGACGGATCACAGGGTTTTGGTCTTTGAGGAAGAGCGGCCTCAGAGCGGCTTCCCTGCAAATATGGGCGGAGCTCCTCCATATCAATTTATATATTAAGAAGTGCATTCATAGCGCTAGTAAGGGAGTGTTTCAGGAGGTCCGGCTTGGCAAGTGAAGAGAAAAAGGTTTTCAAAGCCATTTCCCGGCTGAAAGACAGGTGGTACGGGATAGGCGATTCCATAGAGGGCCTCCCACGGTTCAATGAGACCGTGGACGAGGAGTTCATCAGTTTTCTGAAAGAGGTTTTTAAGAACGCCCAGGGGGCGAGGAGCGATCTTGAGGAGGTGTCACAGGAGCTCAGAGGGATGCTGTCCGGGAAAAGCGGGGCCATCAACAAGGTCTACAGAGAGGCCCGGCCAGGGGTTGACACACTGGTGGAGCAGCTCCAGGAGTATGTGGAGACCCTGGAGAGGATAAAGGCCTACAGTAAGGAGCTCCCGGCCCTTCAGAAGGAGCATAAGGCCCTTGCAGAGGCGCTGAAGAAAAGGGCCGCCCAATATGAGAAGAGAAAGGAGGAGTATGAAGGGCTCAAAAGGGTGTATGAGGAGAGGCAGAGCAAGGTCCTTGAGGCATTCGAGAGCGAGAATGCACAGATCCTCGGCAGCTTCAAAGACGCCCTTGCGCCTATCGTGGAGGGATGCAGGATAAAGGTTTCCGGGAGCGCCCTTTCGCTGGAGGAGCTCTACGAGCTCGCTGTTGTAGACGGCGCTGATGAAAAGGTGGTCCTGGAGCCTATCAGTGTGAAGGGTCTGCGGGGCGTCCTCTCAGGGAAGGAGTCCACAGAGCTGAAGAGCAGGCTCGATTTTGTGAGGATGCAGATCAGGGAGTCCCGTGAGAGATACGAGCAGATCAGCGAGGAACGGTTCCAGAGAGAGGAGGATATCCTCAGGGAGTTCTCCCAGATGCCAGGTCTCCACGGCGAGCTTGTGGAGATGGAGGAGGAGATAAAGGGAGAGAAGGCCCGGGAGGAGGAGCTGCAGCGCCAGATCTCTGAGAGAAGGGATTTCACCAGCAAGAAAAGCAGGTTCACAGGTAAGGATGGGGTGCTCCATATGAGGGACTCCCTCCTGGAAACATATAACTCAGCCCATGCAAATGTCCGGAGCTTCCTTGACTTCTGCAAGAAGAACCTTGAGGGATTTGAGTTCCAGCAGAAGGACATTGAGAAGCGGGAGCTTCAGGCCTCTGTAAAGGAGCTGGAGGCCCGTGTTGCAGAGCTCACCGGCGAGAGGGATTCCCTTCGCTCGCACGTCAGGAAGCTGGAGAAGGATCTGAAGGAGACTGCCTTCACGGTGGAGAAGCTGGAGAAGGAGCTTGAGGCCCGGACCGCCTCTCTTGAGGAGTCGCAGGCCGCTGCGGAGCAGCTCAAAGAAGAGCTCAAGTCCCTTGGCGAGAGCTATGACGCCATCAGGCTTGAGTCGGAGGAGCGGGCGAGGGAGATAGAGAAGCTCGCTCCCCTTGTGGACATCAGAAAGGAGCTGGAGGTGGAGGTTGCGGCTCTGAAAAAGGATGTGAAGGAGAAGACCGGCCATATAAAGGCCCTTGAAGGCGAGAATGCGGATCTGAAGGCCGAGGTGGCTCTTCTGAAGAAGCTTGGCGAGGAGAACACCGGGCTCAAGGGCGAGATAAAGCAGCTTAAACAGGGGCTTTCTGAGAAGGAGGCAGCGCTTTCGGCCACCTCTGAGAAGCTTGCCAGCCAGACCTCGCAGAGCGCGAAGCTCCAGAAGGAGCTTGAGGAGAGCAGGATACATAATAAGGAGCTTTCAAAGGAGGTGAAGGAGAAGTCAAGCCGCATTCAGGTCCTGGAGGATGAGGCTGAGAAGCTCAGGGCCGAGGTGGCTCTTCTGAAGAAGCTTGGCGAGGAGAACACCGAGCTCAAGGGAGAGCTGAAGAGGCTTTCAGAGGCGCTTGTGAAGACAGAGTCCGATCTGGCAGCCACCTCTGAGAAGCTCGCCAACGAGACCTCCCTCAGGATGAAGCTGGAGGGCGAGCAGAAGGAGAGCAGGGTGCGGGTCTCCGC
>RFHW01000137.1 GCA_003695745.1 Methanobacteriota archaeon
ACCACCTCGTGGGACGTGGGGCCCCTGGGCTTGTCAAGGTTTATCGTGCCGTATTTGATGTGCTCCTCCACCGTCCTTGTCTCAGGATACCTTCCAAATCCCTCAAGGGGCGCGGCCTTGTTCTTTACAATGAGCTTGCTGCTGGCTTTCTTGTAGAGGGGGCTGGTCATTTCAGGCTCTTTATTATCTCTTTGTCAGAGGCGCCTTTTTTGATCTTCACGGTCTTGTCAAGGGGCTCCAGATGGGCGATGTTGCATCTCCGTCTTCTGACTCCGTCGCCAACAACGACCACAAAGTTTTTGTCCACGACCTCAACGACCACGCACTTTCTGCCTGCCTCTCTTCCTGCAATCTTCACGCACACCCTTCCAACCTCCATGGTCATAGCTTCACCTCCAGCAGCGTCTCTATTATCTTCACAACACCCTCGGCGTCCCAGAGGGCAGTGTTCAGCACAACATCATAGCCTGAGGTGTCATAGAGATCGATCCCATATAAACTTTTATATCGCAGTGCCTCGCTTTCCTCCCTCCTTTTAACCTCTCTCTCGGCCTCGCGAGGGTCCTTGCCCTCTCTCCTGGCAACCCTCCCCACCCTGAGCTCAAGAGGCGCTGTAAGCCATATCTTCACATCGGCGTCTATGAACCTGCCGCTGAGACGGCCGTCCACCACAGCATCCCCCTCACTGGCAAGCTCTCTCTGGCGCTCATCCACGATCTTGTCAAAGGAAGGGTCCTTCTCGGCAAGCCCTGAGAACTCCTCAAGGCTCATGCCTCTCTCCCTCGCCATCTCACGAAAGACGCTCCCCGCCGATATGTGCCGCAGATTGAAACGCCGGGCAATGGCCTTGGCAACGGTGGTCTTCCCGCTGCCGATAGGACCTCCTATGGTAACTATCATCTACTGGCCCCGGATCTTCTCTTTTAAAACCCGGCGCATGCACCGTGAGCAGAGGTTGCCGCCATAGGGCCTGCTGGGCGTGCGCTGGGATCTGGTGAGCTTCTTCACATCCTTGCGCGGCACTCCAAGGAGCGTCCTCCTGCACCCGGCGCATCTCGCATAGGCAGAGGGCTTCTTCCTGTAATGGACGACCCTCCTGCCGCCTGGGGTTGTCTTCCTTTTCTTCACAAGGGATCTTGAACGCAGTCTCGGCGCTACCATCTTTATCTAACACCTCTTACAACATCACATCTGAAGGTTAAAGGCCTTCCTGATCACTGTTGAGGTCATCAACGAGCAGATTATATACCATCCAAGCCACCCCAGCTCGGTCCCATATCGGGGCAGTGTGAATGGCAGGGACACGAGATAACCCTTCTCCAATATAAATGTTTGCAGCGGCGCATACTGATAAAGCCATCTGAAGACGATGATGATGGGCACGAAGGTATAGAGCATAGGGGCAAAGGAGCTCTTCATCACCTGGCTCTGCACCTGCATCATCTCGGACTGGATCTTCTTGGCCCTCTTCTCATCACCCTTCTTCGTGGCCTCTGTAAACCTCTCCTGATAGGTCTTCAGCTTCTTCTTGTTCCGCTTCATCTCATCCTGATCGATCACCTTGACAGTGACCACCGTTGTTATGAGGGATATGATGATGGACACCACAAATATGCCTGTCATGAGAGAGAGCTTCTGATCCCCAGGGAAGAGGCTGAACACAGGATGAAAGAGGGTGTCCAGAATGCCGTAGAAGGGTTCGAAGACCGCCATCACAGCTCACCTCAGCACCATGGCAAGCTCTTTAGCCGCCTCTTCAAGCCCCTTGTCATGGTTCTCCACCACAGCAACAGTGGCGCCTGTGAAGACGGCGTATGACATGGCTGCAGCCTTGTTCAGGAGCTGATGCTCCATGATCTCGCTCACATCCTCCGCATCCCTTGTCCGGGTCTCGTCAGAGCTCCTCCGCCCTGCGATCTCCTCAGGATCGGCCTCAACCACCACTATCACATCAGGGCTGAGCTCCTCCAGAACCCAGATGGGAAGCCCTGGGAGATACCCCCTCGGAGTCTTGATGGTGGCGTGTGTGTCCACAAGGATGTTCTCACTCCTCGCGGCCTCGGCGATCTTCTTTGCGCCCATTCGCTGGATGTCCTTCTGGACGCCGGGATCAAGCCTGCGCATCTCATCGCGGTCCTTCACAACACCCCTCTCCAGGGCCACCTCGAGCATGGCATCGCCGAAGTTGATCACCCTGTAGCCTGTCTCGATCTCCTGGAGCGCCCGCTGGACCACGGTGCTCTTCCCCACTCCCGGAGTTCCAGTTATAACTACCACTTTCATAACAAGATCACTTCCAAAAGGAGGTAGATGGAGGAGGGTATAAAAAGGTTTCTTATGCTCTGCCGGATTCCTGCGCCCGGACATAGAACACTGCTGTGAATGTTAGAGTGAGAGCCAATGAGATTGTTGATAACGCCATCACAGTAATAATCAATGCAACACCTGTTATATCGCCATTATAACCGAGAGAATAATAAACGGGTTCCGGAAACCGTTCCCACAAACGGCCTGTATTGTAAAAGTAGATAAGAGGGCGCGTAATAGCATCTATGCCTTCAACAAGTAGTCGGAGTAAAAAGAAGTGAAAGACCTCTTTTATCTGTTTTCTCGTGAACCGATAGCTTTCCTTGAAAGACTCTAGGACGCCGTAATTCTTGGCCACGATTCCAATATGAAAGAATTGAAGAAAGAACATGAAGATAAGTCCAACTGCAGAGACAATTAGCAGGATCAAGTGAAAACGATGGATAATAGAAAATGATACCTTGCCGTAAAGGTCAAATCTGCTAAAGGCTTGGATTCTAAGATATTCGAGGATATCAGCAAAACCGACGATAATAGTAAAAAGGGCAGATGCGATTAGAAGCCGGATATAATTCTTTTCACCAACTTCTGCAAATGTAGCGAGTTTGGTCTTACCTTTCAAAGCTTCAAGGCTCATCCCGAAAATTCCCCCTACAAAAAAGGGAACAATAAAAAGCGTGAAAAAATCTGGAATGTTTAAAGGACCTCTAATGAAACTTGTATAGGAAATAATCACATAAATAAGTGCCACGCCTAGGATGACCTTGTTCTCTCTAATAATCCGGAGAGATTCTTTGAAGGATTCGATTACCAAGCCCACGCGTTTATTGGTGGTTCGCTGAATTTAAAGGTTCCTGGTTACTGCCTCCCATACCTCCCCATGAGCTCGCCTCTGCCGATTATGTGGCCGTCCATGGCCCGCTCAAGCTCGGCCTTCGATGCGCCTGCCGGCAGGTCAAGGGCCGTGTCAAGGGCGTAGAGCTTGAAATAATATCTGTGCGGCGGGCCCCTCGGAGGGCATGGGCCTCCGTAGCCGATCCTCCGGAAGTCGTTTGTGCCCTGCAGGGTTCCGTCGGCAAGGCTCTCTTCGGCTGGAACACCTTCTGGCAGCCCAGCCCTGTCGCCGGGGATGTTGTATATCACCCAGTGCACCCATGTGCCTGCAGGGGCGTCCGGGTCATCCATGATAAGGGCGAGGCTCCTTGTCCCGTGGGGGATCCCCTCCCATGAGAGACTGGGCGAGATGTCCTCGCCGTCGCAGGTGTGCTGTAGCGGTATTGTGCCGCCTTCTTCAAAGGCCGTTGATGTGAGGGTTATGGTCTGCACATAGATCACCTCCTTATCTTTCTGTTGTGATAGGCATCCAGATGTTGTGATGGCCATGACAAGGACCATTAGGGTCAGGAGGGTCTTTGAATACAACAACTTTGCACACTCCCTTAACAGGATTATTCACAGGATTAGTAGTTATATTTTTCGATTGGACCCGGGGCGCATCTGGCTTTAGTCAAATACTTAAACTCCTGAAACAGATTTAGGGTCGATGCTCATCAAAAACTGCAAGATCGTCGGCTCCAGAGGCATTGTTGAGGGCGACATCCTCGTTGAAGGGGAGAGGATCGCAAAGATCGGGAGGAACCTAAAATCAGATGGCGGCGGGCCCGTCATCGATGCAAAGGGCAGTCCTGTGATGCCCGGTGTCATCGACTCCCACGTCCATATCCGTGATTTCAAAGAGTCCTACAAGGAGGATTACA
>RFHW01000138.1 GCA_003695745.1 Methanobacteriota archaeon
CCGAAGCTCTGGCCTTCCAGCCTGATATAGGCCCATTTGCGGTCTGTGAGCCATGCCACATAGTCGCTTGGACCGATGTGCACGTTGTCCTCGCCCATGTCATAGGGGAGCTGGGAGGTGACGGCGCTGGTCTTGGAGATCTTCTTCGACTCCAGGCGCTCCCGCTCCAGCATGTTCAGGAAATCCGTGTTCCCGCCCACGTTGAGCTGGCTCGTCCTGAGAAGCCGCACGCCCCGGTCTTTGTAGAGGTTCGCAAGCACCCTGTGGACGATGGTCGCCCCCACCTGGCTCTTGATGTCGTCGCCCACAATGGGCAGGCCGTGCTTCTCGAATATCCCCTGCCACCTGGGCTCCCTGGCGATGAAGACCGGTATGCAGTTCACGAAGCCGCAGCCAGCCTCAAGGGCCATCTCCACATACCACTTGGTGGCAAACTCCGAGCCCACAGGCAGATAGTTTATCACCACGTCTGTTTCGGTGTCCTTGAGCACCTGCGCCACATCCGCTGTGGGGCCCGGCGCCTTCTCGATTATCCCGGAGAGGTATCTGCCTATGCCGTCGTGGGTCATGCCCCGCTGCACCTCCACCCCGAGCTCAGGCACCTCTGAGAACCTGACCGTGTTGTTGGGCTCTGCGAAGATCGCCTCTGAGAGGTCCTTGCCCACTTTGGTCCTGTTCACGTCAAAGGCGGCCACGAACTCGATGTCCCGGATCCTGTATCCGCCGAGGTTGGCGTGCATGATGCCCGGTATCAGGTCCGTGTCCCTGGCGTTTTTGTAGTATTCCACGCCCTGCACGAGGCTGGAGGCGCAGTTCCCCACGCCTATGATTGCGACCTTCACCTTGCCCATGTTTTATGGCTGTAAAACAATGCCTATATATATTTTACGATGATAAAATAGTGCCATGCCAATGGAAAGGCTCAGGAAAAAGACCACAAAAGAGATACTCTGGATATACATCCTCAGGCTCCTCAGCGAGCGGGACATGTACGCCTACGAGCTAAAAGCAGCCCTTCAGGAGCGTTTCGGGATAGACCCTGCCCGCGTCACACCCTACGTGGTCCTCTACCGCCTCGAAAGAGAGGGCTATGTAGATTCCAGCTGGAAGGAAAAGAAGAAATACTATCATACCACAGAAAAGGGCAGAGAGCTGCTTGATAAAGGGATAAAATACCTTGAAGAGCTTATGGAAAAGCTGATGGTATGAAGATAGTGGGAAAAAGGATTTCCAGGGGCACCGCTTCTGGAGAGGCCCTTGTGTCGAAGGAGCCCATCTCCTTCCTCGGCGGCGTTGACCCTGAGACAGGGGTGGTGAGCGAGAAAGGCCATCCGCTGGAGGGCAGAGCCCTGGCCGGAAAGGTCCTCATCTTCCCCAGGGGCAAGGGCTCCACAGTAGGGGCATATGTCCTGTACAGGCTCCGGAAATCCGGCAGGGCGCCTGCAGCCATGATAAACGTGGACGCCGATATAACTGTGGCAAGCGGGGCCATAATCTCAGGCATACCCATGCTTCACAGGCTGGAGAAGGACCCTCTGGAGCTCAAGGACGGGACAGAGGTCTTTGTGAACGCAGAGGAAGGATACATCGAGGTGAAGGAGTGAAAGAGGCCTTTGAAACAGTGGCTTTAACGGACCCGGACATACTGGATCGGGTCAAACAGGGTTTCCACATAGACAGGCTTCTTGAGGAGGAGCAGGCGCTCATAGTGAGGCCAAAAGAAGGCCATCAGGAATCGTTCAACCGTGTGCTGAAGAACCTCCAGCCCCTTGACCTCTACCCTGTCTACAGAAGGGAGAAGGACGGCCTCACACTGCGGGTTGTGAAGAGGAAAAACCGCAAAAAAGAGCTCTCACCCCATGTCCACAGCGCCCTCATAATCGCCACATTGTTCACTGTGACGATGGCAGGCTACATATGGTGGGCTGCAGGAGACCTCTTCAAAAGCGTTCTCTTCACGCTCGGTCTCATGGGGATACTGGGCGGCCATGAGCTCGGACACGCCCTTGTGGCAAGGAAGAACAGGGTCGATGCAACGCTGCCCTTCTTCCTCCCTGTGCCGCCCTTCTTCGCCTTCGGCACGCTGGGCGCGGTCATATTCATCAACTCGCCCATACCGGATCGGCGATCCTTATTCGACATAGGCGTTGCAGGCCCCCTCACCGGATTCATCCTGTCCATACCGGTGCTTGTCACAGGGATATCGCTCTCAACCTACGCCTACTTTGAGCCTGCCAAGGCGGCGCTGCCCTTTCAGCTCGGAACACCGCTGCTCTTCAACATACTGGCCTATATCATACTCGGACCGCCGGGGCCGAGGCATGTGATAAACCCCCATCCCCTTGCAGTGGCAGGCTGGGCAGGCCTCTTTGTCACCGCCCTGAACCTCCTTCCCATGGGCCAGCTCGACGGCGGCCATGTGGTAAGGGCCGTCTTCCCGAAGGGCTTTAAAACACTTTATCGGAGCGTGTTCTGGGTGCTCTTCACCATAGGGGGCTTCGGTATGATGGCAGAGATCTCCGGTGTCACGCCCCTGCTCAGGCTCTTCTGGCCGGGATGGCTCTTCTGGGCAGCCCTCGTCTATCTCATGACAAGGCTTGAGCACCCCGGCCCCCTAAACGACGTCACACACCTTGACAGAGGCAGAAAAACAGCCTCAATAGGGGTCCTTCTCATCTTCCTCCTGTCCTTCATCCCCGTCCCTGTGGTGCCGATCTGAGGACAGCGGACACCGCCCTTTTAACGTCCTCATGAACCTCTTCGGCGCTCTTCGAAGCGTCTATGACGATGCCCTCTCCAAGGGCGAGATAAAGGTCCCTCACCTTCTTCAGAAAACCCGGCCTCTCAAAATACTCTGTCCTCCTCCTGCGCGAGTTGATGCGCTCAAGGGCAAGCTCAGGCTCAATGTCAAGGATTAACAGGAGATCAGGATCCAGAGAGCCTCTGTTGATCTCCCTGATCCAGTCCAGCTCAACGCCTCTTGCACCCTGATAGGCAAGGGAGGAGGGCAGGTATCTGTCGCAGACCACCCAGCGGCCAGCCCGCATCATATCCTCTATCTCCCTCGTGTGGACCTTTCTGTCAGCGGCAAAGAGAAGGGCCTCTGTCACAGGATCAAAGGCGCCTTTTCCCAGCCCCTTTCGCAGGAGCCTTCCGATCTCGCCTTCCGTGGGCTCGGTTGTGAGAGCTGCATCATATCCTTTTTCCAGCAGCCACTGACAGAGCATCTCTGCCTGAGTCCCCTTTCCAGAGCCGTCAATCCCCTCTATGACGATGAACCTGCCCTGCGTCATAACACCCCCTGCAGGATGAGCGCTACCTCGCCTACGAAGGCCATGGCCATGATCGGGAAGGCCACCCTCTCTGTAAGGTTCCGGGTGCCGTTCACCTGGGTTATGATGATCTTTGCAAGGAGGCTGGCAATGGACGCCACCACACAGGCAGATGCCGCTGTCACAAGGTCAAGGGTGCCGATGGAGTGCATGGACACAAGGGATGCGATGACCGCGGCGCTGCTCACAAGGCTTCCAACGGTGATGGCAAGATACACGCCGCCTATGCCGAGGACCTGCACATACCTCACGATGAGTGAGATGAGGATAAAGAGGAGCGCAAATCTCAGGGCTGGCACGATGGCAAAGGGCGATGAGACAGAGAGTCCCCGGCCCTCTTCAAATCCCTGCTCATGATAGGGGCTAAGCCTCAGGTAGAGGGCTCCAGCAAAGACCATGAAGAGCTGCGGGATGAGCATGAACCTGAGGATCTCAAGGCTCAGGACCCCTGCTATGACAAGGTTCCTCAGGAGCATCACAATGTTTGCAACGATTATCCCCTCTGACACAGGCAGAGTGAGGGACCGGTCTCTTCGCGCCCGTGCCGCAAGGGAGGTTGCAACGGCCTCGCTGTTCACAAGGCTGCCCAGAGCGCCGGCTATGGTAATCCCCTTTCTTGCTCCAAGCATCCGCAGCGCCAGAAAGCCGAAGAGGCCGATGGTGGAGACCACTATTATGAGCAGGACCAGTATCCGGGGGTTCAGGACGCCGTAGGGATCCACTGCCCTGTCCGGGACGATGGGGTAGAGGACAAAGGCTATCACGCCGAACTCAAGGGCGTTCACAAGCTCCTCGTGGGTCAGCGCCTCTGTGAAGCCTCTTAGATAGTATTTGGAGACGAGGATGACCGTGACTATCACGCTTGCAGCGATGCCCTCCACGATCAAGCCCCTGCCGACGAGCAGCCCCAGGGCATATGCCACTATGAAGGCCACTGTGGTGGTGATGCCTATGTCATTGAGCTTGTAGTTCTTGATGAAGCCGAGGAGCACCGCTATCAATGTGACGCCGAGGAAGGATGCGGAGACGAAACCCGGCGACTGGAGCTGCTCTGAGATGAAGATGGTGAGCGTCCCGTACATGGCGATGAGCATGAATGTCCTGGAGCCTGCGAGAACGGTCTTCTTCTTCTCCCGCTCTATGCCGATGAGCCCGCCCACAAGGGCTGATATGAGGATCATCTCCAGTACCTGCACGATCTCGGCCAATGGCGTTCACCCCTTCTATAACTCTTGCATTCAAGGTATTTGAGCCTTGCTGCCTGGGATGGGCAAAAGTCTTTAAACCCTGGATGAGCATATATTCATGTACTCCAAGGAAGGGGGTTTTCATGGAAGAGCCGGAGAAAAGGCTTCTGGAATACAGGTGGATCGGCATCGGGCTGCTCTACATCCTTGGCCTGCAGGTCATGGGCGATGCCCTGCTCACAGCCAGAGGCGCGGCTTCATCGCTCATGGAGCAGCTGGTGAGCCTCCTCGCCTTTTTCATAGGCGGTGTGATGGTTGGGAAGCACTCCCCTGGAAAGACGATCAAGGAGCCTGCTATCGCTGCCGTGCTGGCTGTGGCGATCCTTCTCATCCTGAAGCAGGGTTTCACCTCGGCAACCTTTATCAGGGGCTCGGCGCTGCCCTTCATATTCGCCCTGGCCGGCGGCTATGCGGGTGAGAAATGGCAGGGGACGATCTAGGATAAGAGAATCAACACCAAAGATTTAAATTAAGATGAGCGCACTCTTATAGCCCTGAATCATTGTTGGTGATGCTTCGATGCCATTCCCTGAGGAGATTGAAAGACTTAAAGAGGACACGATTATCCTCGCCCACAACTATCAGATGCCCCCGATACAGGACCTCGCCGACTTCGTGGGCGACAGCCTCGAGCTCTGCCAGCGGGCCGCCAGGGTTGACAAGCCCTACATCCTCTTCTGCGGCGTGGACTTCATGGCAGAATCGGCGGTGATGCTAAACCCTGACAAGACGGTGCTCATGCCGGATCTGGCGTCGAAATGCCCCATGGCCGCCATGCTCCCGGCTGAGAAGGTCAGGGAGGCGAAGGCAGAGCATCCCGATGCGGCTGTGGTCCTCTACATCAACACCTGGGTGGAGGCCCGTGCTGAGAGCGATGTGACCTGCACATCTGCGAACGCTGTGAAGATCGTCCGGGCCCTTGATGAGGAGAAGATACTCTTCGGCCCTGATGCCAACCTCGCCTGGCATGTAGCAAGGAACGTGCCGGAGAAGGAGATCATACCGCTCCCGCACAAGGGCCACTGCCGGGTCCACGTGCTCTTTAAAAAGGAGCATCTCCTGGCCGCCCGCGCCGAGCACCCTGATGCCGAGGTGCTTGTCCACCCTGAGTGC
>RFHW01000139.1 GCA_003695745.1 Methanobacteriota archaeon
AATCACAGGGGCGCCATATTAACCTTTCCCATGCATACACGGCCCTTGCCCACGGCATGGCTAAAAGGTCTTCGCCGCCCACACTGCGCCGATGATCTGGAAGAAGAGTATGAGGAAGGCCATGGCTTTGAGGTCTTTTTCCCTGCCTTTGAGATAAAGTAGGAGGTTGAGGGCGAGGACGGTGAGGGTTGTCCTGATGACCGCGCCGTGGTATGTGAGGCCCAGGGCAGCTATGTAGAAGTCCCTGTTGCCTGTGCCTGCGATGAAGTTCCAGCCCAAGAAGACCACCGAGAAGAAGGCGCCCACTGTGTACCTGGTTTCAAGCTCCCTTGTGATGGACTGTATCAGGAGGACGATTGCAAGGGCCAGCGAGAGGCCCCAGGTCTGGTCCATGAAGTTGGGCTGCACAAGATAGGTGTAGAGCCCTGCCATGACCATGGCGATTGCCGCCGCCGACTCAAAAACCAGTGTTCTGTCCATCTCCATCTTATCTGCCTCGGCTGCCTCTTTAAAACACCCTGCCATATAAAGGTTACACTTCGGCCAGGCCGCTGTGGGGATTAAATTAATATATGTCCTTGGGGAAGGCAGATACCCTATGTCTGCTGAGAAGAAGAACCTGATACAGATACAGAATGAGGAGGAGAGCCGAAGGATCCTTGAGAATCTGAAGAGGATCAGGCACAAGATAGTTGTGATGAGCGGCAAGGGCGGGGTGGGCAAGAGCACCGTTGCAGCGAACCTCGCCATTGCGCTGGCGAAGAAGGGCAGGAAGGTGGGCCTCCTGGACATGGACCTCACAGGCCCCAACATCCCCAAGATGCTTGGTGTGGAGGACGCCCGGCTCTTTGGCTCGGAAGAGGGGATCCTGCCGGTGAAGGTGATGGACAACCTCCATGTGATATCATCGGCCTACATGCTGCCCCACAAGGAGATGGCCATCATCTGGCGCGGGCCCATGAAGATAGGCGCCATCCAGCAGCTCCTTGCGCAGGTCTACTGGGGGGAGCTTGACTATCTCATAATCGACCTGCCGCCCGGGACGAGCGACGAGCCCCTCTCCGTGGCGCAGAGCATCCCTGAGACAGATGGAGCGGTCATCGTCACCACGCCTCAGGAGGTCTCGCTCCTCGACATCTACAAGTCCATGAACTTTGCGGAGAAGCTCAAGATGAAGATCATCGGCATCATCGAGAACATGAGCGGCTTCGTATGCCCTCACTGCGGCGAGCGGTCCGACATCTTCAAGAGCGGAGGCGGCAAGGCGGCGGCAGAGCGATATAAGGTCCCATTCCTCGGGAGCATCCCCATTGACCCCAAGATCGTGGAGGACGCTGACGCCGGAAAGCCCTTTGTCACACAGGAGAAAGACTCCGAGGCAGCAAGGGCCTTCTATAAGGTGGTTGAAAGGATAGAGGAGATCGTTGAGGGCTCCAAGAAGAAGGCGCCAAAGAGGAAGAGATAGGCAGGCTGAAGGGGTTCCCTGGAGGGAAGGAGAAACCCCTATATATCCTTTCGTTGTTCTCTCTTCACAATGGCCTCTGTTCAGGAGAAGATACGGGAGATCGAGGAGGAGATCCGCAGGACCCCCTATAACAAGGCGACGCAGCACCATATCGGGCGGCTGAAGGCCAAGCTCGCCCGGCTCAGGGAAGAGGGTGAGAAGAGGTCTGGCGGCGCTTCAGGCCCATCCTATGGTGTGAGGAAGTCAGGGGATGCCACTGTGGTGCTCGTGGGCTTTCCCTCGGTGGGCAAGTCAACCATCCTCAACAGGCTCACCAACGCAGAGTCGCCTGTGGGGGACTATGACTTCACAACCCTTGACGTGGTCCCAGGTATGATGGAGCACCGTGGCGCCCGTATACAGATACTGGATGTGCCCGGTCTCATCAAAGGCGCTGCCTCAGGGAGGGGGCGGGGCAGAGAGGTCATCTCGGTGGTGAGGAGCGCCGACCTCATAGTCATGGTCCTTGACATCCACAGGATCCATGAGCTGTCCACGGTGGAAAGAGAGCTCTATGAAGCCGGGATCAGGATAAACCGCAAGCCACCTGACATTGCTGTGAAGAGGCGGAGCCGTGGCGGTGTGTCCGTGAGCTCAACGGTGCGCCTCACACACCTGGACGAGGCGATGATCAAGGCGGTCCTCGCAGAATACCGCATCCACAACGCCGAGGTTCTGATAAGGGAGGATGTGACCGTGGACGAGCTCATCGACGGGATATCGAGGAACAGGGTCTACACGAAGGCTGTGGTGGTACTGAACAAGACAGACCTTGCCACCTCTGAGGAGATTGAGGAGGCTCAGCGAAGGCTTCCGGAGGCGCTTTTGATATCTGCCGAGAACGGCTCTAACATGGAGGCGCTAAAAGAGAGGATATATGAGGATCTTGAGTTCATCAGGGTCTATATGAAGCCCCAGGGCTCGGAGGCAGACCTTGAGGAGCCCCTGATAATGAAGAAAGGCGCATCTGTTGGTGATGTGTGCGACAGGCTTCACCGGGACTTCAGGCGCAGGTTCCGATTTGGAAGGATCTGGGGCAGCTCTGTGCGGTATCCTGGCCAGAGGGTGGGGATCGACCATCAGCTGGCAGACGGCGACATCGTGAGCCTCATACTTGAGAAATAGCCTCCCTTCACCCTTTCAAAAAAGGGCTCCTGTGATGGATCACATCGGCTAGAAGGGTCTTGGATAAATCAGCTATCTCTATGGAGATTCACATCCGCAAGCGGGCCTTTCCCTGCGGCCAGCAAAAAGAGAAGAGGGGCTGCTCTCGCCGGGCACCAATGCCACCACATGTTCGGGGAAGGTTATATATAGC
>RFHW01000140.1 GCA_003695745.1 Methanobacteriota archaeon
TCCATGTGTATGCGCTCCGAACCCCGCTGTGGCAGTAGACGAGCACCTCTTTGTCTCCTGTGGCCACTGACGACTCATAGAGCTTCTGAAGCTCGCCGGCCTGTTTGAGTGTTCCGTCGTCGTTGAGGGTCTGCTTCCAGTATACGTTCACCGCGCCCGGTATGTGGCCACCCCGTTTGGCAAGGGCCTTCTCGCCTGTGTACTCCTCTTTAGAGCGCACATCCACGATCACCACGTCGGGGTTGTCGAGGGCCTCTTTCACATAGTCCCATGTGACCCGGTATTCGGGGTTCATGGCCTCGATGGAGTAGGCTGCTGCCTCAGGCGCCGGCTCCTCTTTGGAAAGGGGAAGGCCCTTTTCGGTCCAGAGCCTTTTGCCGCCGTTGAGGAAGCGCACGTCCCGGTGGCCGTAGTATTTGAGCACCCAGTACATCCTTCCGGCCAGGACATTTCCGTTGAGATCATAGACCACGATGGTGTCATCCCTGTTTATGCCCAGGCGGCTGAGAAGACCCTCTATCCGCTCCTTAGAGGCCACCATGTTCTCCACCTGGGAGTGGGGGTCTGCAATGTCCAGCCTCCAGTCCACATAGACGGCGCCCGGTATGTGCTCCTCATAGCCTGCCTTGGAGGAGCCCACCTCTATGACCTTGATGTGAGGCTCATCCAGCCTGGAGCTCAGCCACTCTGCGCTGACCACGGCATCGGGGTTGGCGTAGCCGCCTGCAGATGCAACCTTGCCGGCTTCAACAGGTGTCTGCGGCTTTTCAGTTGCAAGGCAGGCAGATGTGAGGATGAGGGCCAGCAGAACCAGCCCGATGGAAGTGTGCTGCCATGTGAATATCCTTTTTCTCAATCTGATTCTCCTCCGGCAAGGGGTGTCTTTATCTAAAATATGGTTTTGGGGTTTCACCCATATAAATAGATTGGTCCTGTAAAGGGGGTTGTGTGGCGTAGGGAAATTATTTCGCATTGATCTTTAGCCTGCCCATGGTTCTGGCTTACGGACAAGAAGATCCGGTGGATTGCGCGTCATGTCGGCAGGAGACGCATCATTTGAAGGCCCGGGGAGCGCCCATCCCCCACAACAAGGTCAAGCGGAAGCGATGCCGGTATGAGCGGCCTCCATGACCTGGCTGCGGCGGGGAGAGCAGGCAGAGGGACCTCAACACAGGGGATCTGGCAGGGATAAACAGGCTGTACTGAGCTAAGGATCCATCTTGGGAAAACCGGTCAACACCTGCGGCTTCTTCCCGACCAGCACCGCATCTTCGATCCTGACTCCGCCCCAGCCCGGGATGTAGACGCCCGGCTCCACTGTGACCACCATGCCCTCTTTGAAGGCATCCTCGCTCTCCTTTGATATCCTCGGAGCCTCATGGACCTCAAGACCCACGCCATGGCCTGTGGAATGGAGGAAGTACTGTTCAAAACCGTATTCTTTGAACACCCCTCTGACAGCGGCATCACATTCACGTACTGGTGTGCCGGGCTTCAGCTGTTTTATGCCTGCTTCTTGCGCCTCAACAACTGCCCTGTAGACCTCCCTGAATCTCTTAGATGGATTCCGGGCGAAGGTGCGTGTCATATCGCAATTATAGTGCTGAAGCCGTGCGCCGAGGTCGATGATAAGGGGTTCTGAGGGCTTGATATTTTTTCCAGAGGGCCTGTGATGGGGTATGGCCGAGTTCTCCCCAGAGGCAACTATGGGGTCAAAGGCAAGGTCTGCCGCCCTGTTAATCTCAAAGGCGATCTCTGCAGCCAGCTCTTTTTCTGTTGCGCCTTCTGCCTCGATGCTGCCAAGGACATGCTCGGTGATCCTGATGGCCTCCTTTATCCTCCTAACCTCATCCCTGTCTTTCACCTGTCTCATCTCATCGATAAAGCCGATTTCCACGACCTCACAGCCACGGAGATATTTTTCAGCGAAATCCAGGGTTGTATGGCGCTTCTCAATCCCTACCCTGCCCCTGAAGCTGAGCTCTTTTTTAAAGTCCTTAACCACTCTGACCTGGACATCAACGTCTTTTGCGAGGAGGGAGTCCATCTCGCTCACAGCAAGATAGGGCTCATCGCCAAGCACTAAAACTGCGAAGGCCGTTGGAAAAAAACCGGTCAGATAGTATATGTTCTCTTTCTTCTGTATGATCGCTGAATCAACCTCAGGATCAAGCCTGTGAAGGGCCTCTTCTAACCTCATCTCTCTAGTGATTTGTGCCAATCCTTTAATATATCTTTACACAAACATAGGAGGGTATGCTCTACATCGACGCAGCCAACGCAGGCATCTCCGGAGATATGTTCATTGCGGCGCTCCTCGACCTCGGTGGAAACCCAGAGAAGGTTAAAGAAGCCCTTTCCCCCATCAAGGACGTCCTCGGCAGATATGAGGTGAAGATCGAGAGGGTGAGGCGGGGCCCCTTCAACGCCACCTCATACCGTTTTGACTTCGAGGACCGCAAGATCACCTATTCTGACGCCAAAGAGGCGGTGGAGCAGGCCGGCCTCTCAGATAGGGCGCGGGACATTGCCATCTCCTGCTTTGAAACCCTGGCAGAGGCTGAATCCAAGGTCCACGGTGTCAAAAAGGAAGAGCTTGAGCTTGATGATGTGCCGGATACGATCTCGGACTTTGCGGTGGCTGCGGCGCTCCTCGACGACCTCGGCATTATAGGCACAAGAGTGGTTTCATCGCCTGTGAACACGGGCAGGGGGTTTTTCACATTCCATGGCCAGCGCTCCACACTGCCTGCGCCTGCCACAGCAGAGATACTGCGGGGCAGGCCCATATTTGGAGACCATGACTTTGAGCTCACAACCCCTACGGGGGCATCGATCCTTGTGAACCTTGCAGGGGAGTTCACAGAGGGCTTCCCGCCCATGACGATAGACCGGATCGGCTATGGGGCAGGATACCATGATCTGGATTTCCCGAATGTGCTCAAGCTATATACTGGAGAGGCTGCCGGGAGTCTGCCAATGGAGGGCGTGGCTGTACTTGAGACCAACGTGGACACTGCAACAGGCGAAACACTGGGCTATCTCTTTGAACGGCTCATTGGAGAGGGCGCCCTTGATGTGACAGTTATCCCATGCATTATGAAGAAGAACAGGCCCGGCCAGATCATCAAGGTCATTTGCAGGAAGGAAGATGCCCATCGGCTTACAGAGATCATCATGGCTGAGACAGGCACGCTGGGCGTGCGCATCACGCCGGAGATGCACAGGCACAGGCTGAAGCGGGAGGAGGTGGAAAAAGAGGTCACTGTGAACGGTCAGAGGTTCACTGTGCGGTTCAAAAGGGCGGTGGATGCCCGTGGAACCGTCATATCTGAGCGCCCTGAGTTTGAGGATGTTAAACGGATCGCCTCTGAGACCGGTCTTGGCCTTGAGGAAGTGAAGAGAAGGATGGGCTGAAAGAGACTATGGAGAGCGCTCTGCTGCTAGTGGGTTCTGCCGTGATCCTCGGCCTTGTCTGGAAGGGCGCCATAGCCTCCAGAGACACCCTCCACCTCATAGGGATAGCCGGCACCATCGCCATGATAGTGGGGCAGGGCTATTCAGCGCGCAAGAGGACCGGTCTGTTCAGGTCATGGAGGATAAAGGAGGTGCTGGAGCATCACACGACGCTGGGAGTTGCAGGCCCTCTTCTCGTTCTGGCCCACACCGGTCTGGAGTTTGACGGGGTTGCAGGTCTCAGCGCCCTGCTCATGACAGTGGTTGTTGCAAGCGGCTTTGTAGGCCGCTACATATACAGAAGGGTCCCTGCGAGGGAGAAGGAGGAAGAGCTTGAGTCCCTGAAAAAAAGGCTTGAAGAGGGTGGTGAAAACGTGGAAAAGGACGTTGAAGGGCTTCAGAGGAGGATTAGGGATGTGGAGCGCAGGCTTGCCTATTATCGGAGGATGAAGAGGCTCCTTTCAAATTGGAGGACGCTGCACATACCCCTTACAGCGCTTTTCTTCATCACCGTGGCCATCCATATCATCACGATCTACTATTACTGAAAAACAGGTGAGGGCTGTGAAAAGAAAGGATGCGGCAGCATATCTCTGGGTGCTCGTCATACCACTCCTTCTCATAGCGCTGGGCTACCCCGCCTTTTACATGCCCGGCAGGGTGATCTCCGCCCACGCCGACTTCGAAGGCTCCTGCCACCTCTGCCACGAGAGATGGAAAGGCGCTCTTCCACGGCTCTGTCTGGACTGCCACAGCGAGATTGACACCGCCTCCCACGGCCTTGAATGCGCAAGATGCCATCCTGAGCACAGAGGACGCAGCGCAAAGGCCACGGGCTTTGACCATGACCGGGCAGGCTACACCCTGAGCCCGGGCCATGCAAGCCTTGGCTGCAGCGAATGCCACAGCAGGGGCTATGTGGACACCTCCACAGAACCCTGCATCTCCTGCCATGAAACCCGCAGCATGGAGGGATTCAGCTCCACAGAGCACTTCACACACTTCAAAGAGGGCTGCCTTGAATGCCACCGCGGCCCTGAGACCGATGTATCAGGGTATAGCCATGGTCGCACAGGATATGACCTGCCAGATAGATTTAAAGGCTTTGGCTGCAGGGACTGCCATCCGGCTGGCTTCGGGAGCTTCAACCACAGCATCACAGGCTATGAGACCTCTCCGACGCACAGTGACACAGGCTGCGGCGAGTGCCATGAGACGGGGTTCAAAGGGTTTTCCACA
>RFHW01000141.1 GCA_003695745.1 Methanobacteriota archaeon
CGGGATGGTGCTCAAGCTCGTTGAGCCGCTGCGCGACATCTACAAGGACGAGGTGCGGGCGGTGGCGCGGGAGCTTGGCCTCCCTCCATCGATCTCAGAGCGGATGCCCTTCCCAGGCCCCGGGCTTGCGGTGCGGGTGCTCGGCGAGGTGACGCCTGAGAAGGTGGAGATCGTGCGGGAGGCAAACGCCATAGTTGAGGAGGAGATAGAAAGGGCAGGTCTCAGGCCATGGCAGGCCCTCGCGGCCATGCCGGAGGGCCGGAGCGTGGGCGTCAAGGGCGATATCAGGGACTACGGCTACGCCATCGTGGTGCGCGCCGTGGAGAGCGTGGACGCCATGACAGCTACCGCCATGGAGATACCCTGGCCAACCCTGAAGACGATCATGAAACGCATCACCCGCGAGATACCGGGCGTGACAAGGGTGCTCTACGACATCACAGACAAACCGCCCGCAACAATAGAGTTTGAATGAACTATTTGACCCTCATCACTTCGAGGTTCTGGGGCGCCTTGGTCTCTGTGCGGAGCCCTTTGTAGAGCGCGTATGCGAGCTCTGTGCACTTGGACTCCTCGCCGTGGCAGGTGATGATGCGCTCAGGCTTCTGGTTGAGCCTGCGGGCGTAGTTCATGAGCTGGTTTCGGTCCGAGTGTCCTGAGAAGCCGTCCACTGTGTGTATGTTCATGTTCATCTTCAGCACCTTTGTCTTGCCGTTCTCCTTCATGGGCAGCTCCTTCCAGCCCTTCTGTATGCGCCGGCCCAAGGAGCCCTCGGCCTGATAGCCCACGAAGATCAGTGTGTTCCTCTCATCCTCTGCAAAGGCCTTGAGATACTCAATCGCCGGCCCGCCTGCAAGCATGCCCGATGTGGCGAGTATCACGCAGGGCTCGCCGTCTATAACGTCCTGCCTCTCGCTTGAGCCGTTCACCTTCTTGAATATGTCGGCGAGGAAGGGGTTGCGGCCCTGATGGAATATCTGGTTCTGCAGCGTGCGGTTGAGATAGCTTGGATAGGTTGTGTGGATGCCGGTGGCCTCCCATATCATGCCGTCCAGATAGACCGGCACCTCCTCAAGCACGCCCTGGTTACGGTACTCCTCGATCACAACAAGAAGCTCCTGCGCCCTGCCCACCGCAAAGACAGGTATGAGCACCTTCCCGCCTCTGAGGATGGTGTCGTTTATCTGCTTGATTATCTCGTCCTCTGCCTGGCGCCTTGGCTGCTGGATGTCCTTTGAGCCGCCGTAGGTGCTCTCCATGATAAGGGTCTCAAGGCGCGGGAAGCGGGTGTTGGCCGCGTCAAAGAGCCTGGACTTCTCATATTTGAAATCGCCGGTATATGCGAGGTTGTACAGACCTTCTTTTATATGGAAGTGTGACATGGCTGAGCCGAGGATGTGCCCTGCGTTGTAGAAGGTGAGCCTCACGTCCGGGGAGATGTCCGTTATCTCGCCGTACTCAAGGGTTATGGTATGGGATATCACCTTTTTGATGTCGTTGCGTGTGTAGGGGGCGTCCCTTCCCTCCCTCTCTATGACATCAAGGTAATCCCACTGGAGCAGGTACATGAGGTCCCTTGTGGGTGGTGTGCAGTAGACAGGGCCGTCATAGCCCATGTGAAAGAGATAGGGCACAAAGCCGCAGTGGTCGAGGTGGGCGTGGGAGATGACAACACCGTCCAGCTCCTGCAGCCTGAACTCGGGCAGGTTCAGATAGGGGAAGGCGTTCTCAGGCTCGTTTGCAGCGACGTTTATGCCGCAGTCCATGAGGACCTTGCTCTCAGGCGTGTGGATGTACTGGGCCATCCGCCCCACCTCCCTGAACCCTCCCAGTATGCTGAGGCGCACCCACTGGCTCTTTGAGAACATGGGGCGGTGGATCCGTCTGCCCACCTTTCTCAGGATGTCCTTCTTCTCATCGCTCTTCTTGAGCTGGATGGTGCGGATGTTCTCCACTATCGTGGATTTAATGGGCGGTGTTCGCATCACCTTCGGCGTCCAGCCCACCTTGCTCCGGATCTCGTTGAGGGTTGAGCCTGACTTACCGATGACAAGGCCCGGTTTTTTTGCCTCTATTATCACCTCGTTGAAGACGGTGTCAAAGTTGATGTCCGTTATCCCGGCCTCCTCAGGGACGAGCTTCTTTATCGCCTCAGAGGCCTCCTCAGGGTCTGCGAGGACAGAGCTGTCAGGCCGGAGCACGATCCTCTTCCGAAGGCTTCTGGCAAGGTCCTTTATCACCTCGCCGTTGGTTGCGAAGGAACGGGGGTTCTTTGTGTAGAGCACTACCTCCGGCCCTTCAAAGTCTACCTTCGTCACAAGGGACTCCGGAGGAACTGTTTCCTTTACAACCTTCTTTATCTCTTCAAGGGGGTCTGTTATATCCATTATGCAGCTTCCTTCTCTGAAACCGGCCCGTTGGAACGCCGGTTTTATGGTGGATAAAAAACTACAGATCTATCTTTTCGTATCCCTTTTTGGTGATCTTCACACCGTCCATGCCATCGCCGGTCATGGCATCCCTGCCCAGAGCAGATCTAAGCGCCCTCTTGGCAAGGTCCACGCACTCGTCGATGGAGAGGTCCTTTCTGTATCCATCCTCAAGGACGCCATATGCCATTGGAGAGCCTGAGCCTGTGGATATGATCCTGTCCTCAATGGCGCTTCCCATGAGATCGACGGAATACAGACCGCCGCCGTTACTGTCGTAGCCGCCTACGATCAGCTGCAGGAGCATGGGATAGTATCTCTGGGAGTGGAGGACATTGGCTATGAGAGTGGCCATACCCTTCACAGAGATCTCCTCGCCCTTCCTCAGCTTGTAGAGCTGGGCCTCGGCCTTTATCCATCTGACAAGGGTCTGGGCGTCCGAGACAGCGCCGGCCACAGTCATCCCGATGTGGTCATCGAGCTGAAAGATCTTCTGGACCTCCTTATGGGCGATGAGCGAGCCCATTGTGGCCCGTCTATCTGCCACGAGAACAACCCCTTCCTTGCAGGCAAGACCCACAGTAGTTGTTCCCTTCATATATTCCTTGGCTTTTTCAACAGCTTCCATTTTTATCCTCCCTTTATAGAAAAAGGGTAAAACAAGATACAACTCCCACATCAAAGTTACCCTATATAAAGTTTTCTCTCATGTGCCGCTTCCCCATCATCCCCTATACGGCCCCACACCAGCGGCGTATGCAAAAAATTATAAGTAATGGTGCCTGTTTATAGTTAGCCAGGATGGCGTCCATAAATCCAAAGGGGGTTAAGAGAGATGGCAGAGAAGTCTGAGAACAACACGATCTTAGTAGGCAAAAAAAACGTTATGAGCTATGTCCTCGCGGTGGTGACGTTGCTCAACAAGGGGGAGAAAGAGGTTGTCATCATGTCCCGCGGCAGGGCGATTGGCAAGGCCGTGGACATTGCGGAGATCACCCGCAACCGGTTCATGCCTGAGGTGAAGGTCTCTGACATCAAGATCGGCACAGAGGAGATGACCACCAAAGAGGGCAACAAGACAAACGTCTCCACCATCGAGATCACGCTGAAGAAATAGCATGGCAGCAACCCTCGGAGTTGACCATGGCACAGAGGGGCTCAGGTTCTGTCTTCTGAAGGATGGGAAGACCCGCTTTTTAGAGGTGGGAAGGGAGGATGCCAGCGGGCGGTCTGTCCTCCCTCTTCTTGAGGAGAGGGGCTTTCTGGATGCAGACCTCATAGGGCTCACCTATTCCATGGCCGACGGCATCGATGCCATAACAGACCTGCGTCTGGTGGAGAGGCGGGGGCAGAGGGAGGCGGTTACCGGAGAGTTTTCAGGTGGGGGCACAAGGCTTTTTGACGAGATCAAAGGTTCGGGAAGGAGGGCGGTTCTCATCCCTGGCATGCATCGCGGGATAAGGTGCCTTGACCGGCGTTTCCGGTTCCTCTACTCCCACATGGCCGCCTCAGAGAAGACGGCCCTCGCATACCACGCCTATCTCATGGTTAACAGGGAGATTGCGGCCCCGGACATGATAATCGCCGACATAAGCTCCAACACGGTGACAGTAGGCATAGCCTGCGGCAGGCTCTTCGGGGCGGTCGATGCCTGTCTCGGAGCCCCGGGTCTTGTTCACGGCCCCCTTGACCTCGGGCGCATCAGGCTCGTTGACTCTGGCAGGCTCTCGGCGAACCAGGCCTTTTATTCTGCAGGGGTTTCAAAGATGGCGGGGCTGGGGATTGAGGAGGTCCTTGACGGGAGGGATGAAAAGGCGGATCTAGCAAGGGAGGCCCTCATCGCTGCTGTTGAGATGGAGGTGGCCGGTCTCTCCAGGCTCATCCGGCCTCAGGCCATCGTCATAGCAGGCTCGGCAGGGATCCACAGGAACATCTTTGGACGGCTCAAAGAGGTGTTTGAGGAGACTGCGCCCGTTTACAGGCTTGACAGATACGGGGCTGCAGAGGGTGCGGCCGAGATCGCCCAGGGCATCCTGCAGGGGGAAAGGGAGTTTCTGGGCGTGGGCGTGAATCTCGGCGCCGATGGGGAGTCCTCCGGCTGAGCTGGCGGGCCTCTTCAGGGGCTCACAATATAGCCTTCCCGCAGGACCCTCTCAACAGGGTCTGCCAGCGGTCTTTCGCCTACCGTGCCTCCGGGCAGGCCTTTGGATCTGGAGAAGGCCTCGGCGGCGACGGCGCAGAGCATGGCGTCCACATGATGGGTCTCGGTCACATGGCGCAGGGGAATGGTGTAGCCGGCTCTGCTCAGGAGCCGTGTGACCGCGGCGATATACTCCGCAGGCGTCTTTCTCTTCGAGGGGATGGGCCTGCGCCCCTGCCAGAGCCTTCTCAGCACATATCTGGGATAGGTTTCAAAGACGGTCGCCACAGGGCCCTTTGCCCCTGGAAGACCCGGTATGTCCGCCTTACCGTCCTCGTAGAGCCTCCAGAAGAGGGTGATGCCTGCCTCGATAAGCCCCCGGTATACGGGCCAACGGCTGAGCTCGGACCATGTTGTTGGAAGCCTTTTGGTGGGTGTATTCGCCTCTCTGTCTGCCCTTCGCACTGTGAAACCCTGTTTGGGGAGCCCCTGCGGGGCGTCGACCCCGATGTGGCTCGGCCCTTCAGCGGCGGAGGGCCTTTCTGGAAGGGGCCTTTCAGGGGACAGCCTGTATGAGCCAAAGGTGAACTCCCTATCCCGGAGCCATGCTACATAGCTCTTTGTGTGGAAGGTGCCCACGTCGATCCCTGCAACGATGGACATGGCACGATCAGTTGCACGCCTCAGGATTATATCTTTTACCTCCCGCCGGGTCTTCTACTCTGCAAGCGGGCTCTCCGTCAGGCCACCATGCACATTTTTATAGTATGATATTCACCTGAAGTCTGTAATATCGCTATAAAGACATGGAGGTCTAATAACTATGGATGAGGTAAAGGTCTTGCTTGACATGGATGAGATGCCCCGGAGATGGTATAATATCCTGCCGGATCTGCCGGAGCAGCTGCCGCCGCCCATCAACCCTGCCACGAAAGAGCCTATCGGTCCTGAGGACCTTGCGCCCATATTCCCTATGGAGCTTATAAAGCAGGAGGTGAGCCAGGAGCGGTATATCGACATACCTGAGGAGGTTGTGGAGGCCTACTACCGGATCGGAAGGCCGACGCCGCTCTATCGGGCGCGGAGGCTTGAGAAGGCCCTTGGCACACCTGCCAGGATATACTACAAGCGCGAGGATGTGAGCTTTGCAGGCAGCCACAAGCCAAACACCGCCATTGCCCAAGCCTATTACAACATGAAGGAGGGCGTTGAGAAGCTCTCCACAGAGACAGGCGCAGGCCAGTGGGGCACCGCCCTCTCCCTTGGATGCGCCCTCTTTGACCTGGCCTGTGAGGTCTTCATGGTGAGGGTGAGCTATGACCAGAAGCCCTATCGCCGGATCATAATGGAGCTCTATGGCTCCACCGTGAACGCCTCCCCTTCTGATAAGACCAACGCCGGGAGGTCCGTCCTTGAGAAAGACCCCAACCACCCCGGCTCCCTGGGCATCGCCATAAGCGAGGCCATCGAGGTGGCGGCCACAAATGAGAACACCAAGTACTCCCTGGGCTCGGTGCTCAACCACGTGCTCATGCACCAGACCGTGGTCGGGCAGGAGGCCCTGCTGCAGTTTGACAAGATCGACGTCAAGCCTGATGTGATGATCGGCTGCGTCGGAGGCGGGTCCAACTTCGGCGGCTTCATCTTCCCTGCCCTGGGCAGAAGGCTGCGGGGCGAGGACAACTCCACACGTTTCCTGGCGGTGGAGCCGGTTGGATGCCCCACCCTCACCAAGGGAGAGTACAGATATGACTTCGGCGACACCGCCATGACCACGCCCCTTCTGATGATGTACACGCTGGGCCATGACTTTGTGCCATCGCCCATCCATGCAGGCGGCCTCAGATACCATGGCGACGCGCCAACAGTGTCCCTGCTGCACAAGACAGGGGACATAGATGCCGTGGCCTATGACCAGCTCTCCACCTTTGAGGCCGGAAGGCTCTTCACAAAGACGGAGGGGCTGGTGCCGGCTCCTGAGACATGCCATGCCGTGAAGGCCGCTATCGATGAGGCCCTTGACGCCAAGAAGAAGGGAGAGGAGCGTGTCATCGCCTTCAACCTGAGCGGGCACGGGCTCCTGGACCTGAAGGGCTATGCAGACTTCCTTGCCGGGAGGCTGAAATAGCCCTCCTTTCAACTTTTTTAAAGGAAGGTTTTATGTACCACCGGGGGGCAAAAATAACCCTGTCCTATGAGCACCATCCTGGTTGTAGATGATGAGGAGGAGCTTCTCACCCTAGTGGAGACCATACTCAAAGGAGCGGGCTACAGGGTCTTAACAGCTTTGAACGGCCCTGAGGCGCTCTCTGTCCTTGAGAGGGAGGAGGTGGACCTCGTGCTCCTTGACGTGATGATGCCCGGGATGGATGGCTGGGAGGTGGCGGCTGAGATCAGGAAGAACCCCCGCACAAGGGATGTGCCTGTGGCGATGCTCACTGTGAAGGCCATGTCCCCCCAGTACTTCTACAGCAAGGATGCCGAGGGGATAATGGACTACATCAACAAGCCCTTCTCCAAAAAGGAGCTTTTAGACCGGGTTAAGGGGGTGCTGGACACGGTTGCCACCATCAATGCCATGAGGGAGCGGCTTGCCGATGCGGCGGCGCCGGACCTCATAAAGGAGTATGAGGATCTGCTGAGGGCCGAGCAGCTCTATAAGAACCTTAATATGAGCCTTCGCCTGTCCCTTGAGAGGTCTGAAAAGGGCAGCGAGGACCACAAGCTCCTTAAAGAGGCCGTTGAATATGGCAAGGTCCTCCTTAAAGAGGTTAAAAAGAAGAAAGACACCTATGAGAGGTTCATAAAGGACCTCAAATAATCCTGCTTTCCACGCCTTCGTCCTTATTTTTTCCTTCACGGCCAGAGGGGGAAGGTTAAAGAAAACTTTATAAATGGTTTGTAATAATCAATCCTGTGGTTTTAATATGGTGGTAGAGCTATACGAGCAGTATGTGCCAGTCATCCCCTTCATCATCATCGGCGTTCTCATACCTGCTGGCGGGATGATCCTCGCATGGCTGATGAGGGTGAAGAACCCCTATCCTGAGAAGCTCACCACCTATGAGTGCGGCGAGGAGCCCATCGGACAGGCGCAGATGCAGTTCGACGTCCAGTATTACATCTACGCCCTGCTCTTCGTTGTCTTCGACGTGGAGACCGTCTTCCTCTACCCATGGGCGGTGGTCTTCCCGGACATCGGCATCCTCGCTGTCATAGAGATGATAATATTCATAGCCATGCTCGTTGTGGCCCTCATCTATGCCTGGAAGAAGGGCATACTTGAGTGGATGCCTCTCACCTGGCGTGAGATGGTGATAAGAGAGGGAGGTAGGGCCAGATGAATGCCGTGAGGACGCCTGTGATCTTTGCGAGGAAGGATGAGCTCCTGGAGATCGCAGAGGACGAGGAGAAGAGAAAGAGCTTCCTGGCCAAGATGAGGCGTCCCCTTGAGTATGTGGTGAACTGGGGCGTCAAATCCTCCCTCTGGATGTATGCCTTTGGGCTGGCCTGCTGCTCAATCGAGATGATGGCCTTCGGCGCGGCCCGGTGGGACAGCGACCGCTACGGCATAATCGCCCGCGGGACGCCGAGACAGAGCGACCTGATGATAGTGGGAGGCGCCGTCACCTATCAGATGGCGCCGAGGATGAAGCGGCTCTACGACCAGATGGCCCAGCCAAGATATGTCATCGCCATGGGCGAGTGCGCCATAAACGGCGGCCCCTTCTGGGACTCATACAGTGTGGTCAAGGGAACGGATAAGGTTATCCCTGTGGATGTGGTGGTCCCGGGATGCCCTGCAAACCCCGAGGCCCTCTTCGACGGAATCATCAAGCTACAGGAGAAGATCCTCAAAGGAGAGCTTGCAAGGTGAGTGTGAACAGGGAAGTCATCGAAGCTGTGAAGGCCGAGTTCGGAGAAGGCATCGTCCACGCAGTTGACCGCAGGGAGAGGAGGGTTGTGCTCACCGTCAGGAAGGAGATCCTCCATGACCTCTGTCTCTTTCTCAGGGACAGGCTGGGCTTCGACCATCTCACAAGCATCACGGCCGTGGACCGCTCCCGCCGCGTCACAGGCATGAGGGAGAGGCAGCTACTCTATTACAATGACTTCAAGATGGTCTATCATGTGTGGTCCTATGAGAAAAAGACCCTTGTGGAGGTGAGGACCGTCCTCGAGCGAGACGACCCTGTGGTCGCCACCGTTACCGATGTGTGGAGCTCTGCCAACTGGCAGGAGCGGGAGGCATACGACCTCATGGGCATCAGGTTCGATGGCCATAAGGACCTCCGGAGGCTGCTGCTGCCTGAGTGGTGGGAGGGCCATCCCCTTCGAAAGGACTATGACCTCTCGCCGGGCACTTGGTTCCTGCCTGAGGAGGAGCCTGAGGAGTTCCCCCTTGACGTGCAAAAGCCTGTGTTCCCCCTGGACCTGAGCCTGCCCAAGAAGGTGAAGAAGAAAGAGGTCTCTGAGATGATACTCAGGATCGGGCCGGTCCACCCGGGCAACCACGGGCCATGGCTCATCAATGTGAAGCTTGACGGCGAGATCATCGTGGACATCGACCCCCAGATAGGCTACATCCACAGGGGGCTTGAGAAGATCGCCGAGAACCGCACCTGGACACAGTATCTGCCTGTGTCAGACCGCTACTGCTGGCTCACCGCCGCATCCAACAACCTGAGCTATGTCCTTGCCGTGGAGGACGTCCTGGATGTGACGCCGCCGCCAAGGGCCCAGTACCTCAGGACCATAGCGCTGGAGCTCAACAGGCTTGCAAGCCACCTCCTCTGGCTCGCTGCCATGGGCATCGACCTTGGCAACCTCTCAGGCTTCTTCTATCCCTTCAGGGAACGGGAGTGGATGCTCGACCTCCTCGAGTACATGTCCGGCAACAGGCTCAACTACAACTACGGCAGGTTCGGAGGCGTCATATTCGACGTGGACGACAAGTTCGTGGAGAAGGCGAAGAAGACCATGAAGATATTCAGGCCAAGGCTGGAGGAGTACAGGGACCTCTTTGAAGGCAGCAGGATATGGAAGGTCAGGACCCAGGGTGTGGGTGTGATAAGCGCAAAGGACGCAAAGGACCTGGGCGTCACAGGGCCGGTGCTTCGCTCCACAGGTGTGAAGGCCGATGCCAGAAAAGACGACCCCTATGCAGCCTACCCTGAGATCGATTTCGAGATACCCACCCGCAAGGAAGGCGATGTCTACGCCTCGTATGAGGTGCGGATGGATGAGATGCGCATCGCCTCGGAGATCATAGACCAGTGCCTTGACAACCTGCCAAAAGGGCCTGTGCAGATGGACCTCGGTAGGATAGAGCCGGTGGGCGAAGGCATATCAAGGATCGAGGAGCCCAGGGGCGAGATCGCCACATATGTGATAGGCGACGGCGGCGACAGACCCTATCGTGTGCGGGTGAAGTGCGCCGAGTACATCAATGTCTCGGCACTGGCGCATATGGCGCGGGGATACAAGATAGCGGATCTCATAGCAATCATAGGCGGGCTCGACCCATGTCTGGGAGGCATAGACAGATGATCAGACGAAGGGTGCACGGCGGCCTCTATGCAGAGGACATGGAGCGGCTCTACCACGGTCCGCTGCCCTATCTTATCATGCTCATCGGCGCAGGGCTCACCGTTGCCATACTGACGGGCACAGGGCTTGCCCTTTCCTATGTGGCAGGGCTTGCCCCTGAGGGCTTCTGGGAGAACCCCTGGGTCAGAGGCGCCGTCGGAGCGGTGCTCTGGGCCCTTGTGGTGGCTGTGGGAGGGCTCTACCTCACCCTTGTGGAGCGAAAGTTCATGGCCCGTGTGCAGGTGAGATACGGCCCGAACCGATGGGGCCCCTACGGCATACTCCAGCCCATAGCCGACGCCATCAAGCTCCTCAGGAAGGAGGACATCATCCCTGAGGCCGCAGACCCCCTTGTGATGCGCTTTGCCCCGATAATCGCCTTTGCGCCCAGCTTCGTGCTCTTTGCGGCGGTGCCATGGACAGAGAGCTATGTGGCGTCCACCATGGACATTGGAGTCCTCTTTATAGTGGCGGTCACTGCCCTCACACCCATAGGCGTGCTCATGGCAGGCTGGGGCCCGAACAACAAGTACAACCTCCTTGGGGCCATGCGCTTTGCAGCGCAGGAGCTCGCCTATGAGATACCGCTGGTCCTTGCCATGATAGGCCCCATTGCAGCTGCGCAGTCCCTGAACGGCGTGGCCATCGTGGAGGCCCAGAGGGGCACATGGCTCGGCCTCATCCCGAGGTGGAACATCTTCCCCCAGTTCCTTGGAGCCATCATCTTCTTCGTGGCCTTCATGGCCGAGACAGGCAGGATACCCTTTGACATACCGGATGCCGAGGGCGAGATCGTTCACGGCTTCACAGCCGAGTACTCAGGTATGAAGTTCGTCCTGCTCCTGCTCATTGAATACGTCCATCTCATCGCGGGGGCGGCGCTCTTCGTGGTCCTCTTCATGGGCGGATACCTGGGGCCGGCGCCCATAAACCCCTTCGCATGGTTTGCCCTCAAGCTCCTCCTTGTGATACTCTTCATGATGCTCATCAGGGCGGTGTGGTTCAGGGTCAGGATAGACCAGATCATGACCCTTGGCTGGAAGATACTGCTCCCGGCAGCACTCTTCAACATAGGCTTTATCGGCATATATCTGGCGGTGACGGTGTAGAGACATGGTGGTGATAAAACCGACGATCGTGGGACTGAAACACCTCTTCAGGAGGCCGGTGACGGTACAGTATCCTTTCGAGAAGTTCAGGGTAGGCCCCAACTACCGCGGCGTGCCTGCAGTGAACTTTGACACCTGCACCTCCTGCGAGCGCTGCGTCACCGTCTGCCCCAACAGGTGCACCATCATGGTGGAGCACAAAGGGAAGAAGGTGCCCAACTGGTATGGGGCGCGGTGCATGTTCTGCTATCTCTGTATCGAGGTCTGCCCCACAGGCGCTAGGACCAACGTACCCCTCTATGAGCTCGCAGAATACACACGGGAGGCAACCCTCTGGGACCCTGAGAGGCTGGACGCCATCATACCCGATGAGCTGCGCAGGGAGGCTGCGCCCAAGACGCCGGTGGTGGACCAGGAGGTCTGCGTCAACTGCCTCATGTGCGAGAAGACCTGCCCCTGGGACGCCATAAGCCATGTGGACTCAGGCAAGATGCGGACCCTCACCATCGACTACGACACCTGCACATACTGCGGCAGGTGCATAGACGTCTGCCCGCCCCAGGCCCTTCACTACAAGCAGCAGAAGGTGGCGAAAGGCGACAGGCACCAGTGGATCAAGTTCATACCGGAAAAGGACATCGAGGTTGAGAACTACTTCCAGCTTCTTCACAAGAAGGTTATCGAGCCTCACTGGTGCAGCCACTGCACGGCCTGTGTGGTGGCCTGCCCGGTGGAGCGCATCCTCGGCGGGGACCAGGAGATAAGCGAGGACCCTGAGATACCCTGCCTTGACTGCAGCCTCTGCGTCCGCTCATGCCCGCGCTATGACTATCAGAACCCCAAGGGATTGGGCGAGTACATGGAGGTGCACAGCGCCCGCTCAACGCGGTTCAAGGGGCAGGACGGCGCCCTTGCAACAGAGTTCCTGGTGACTGCCATGGAGATGGGCATCATAGACGCCGCCATCGTGGTTGCAAGTGATGATAAGTGGCGCCCCTATCTCAAGATCGCAAGGACGCCTGAGGAGGTCCTCGAAGGCCGCCGGACGAAATACGCCCTTGCCGATGTGCTCACCGCCCTCAAAACAGCCCACAAGGTGGCGAAGAAAGGCATCGGGATCATAGGCGTGCCCTGCCAGATAGAGGGATTCAGGCGCCATGCCGAGACCACCAAGTTCTTCACATCCAAGGTCAAGCTCGTGCTGGGCATCTTCTGCACCGAGAACTTCTACTACAAACGATTCTACGAGGAGTTCATCGGCGAGACCATAGGGATAAAGCCTGAGGACCTCAAGTACACGGACATGAAGAAGGGCGTTCTCACCATCCAGTCCAAGAAGGGTGAGGTGCACAAGGTGAAGCTCAAGGAGATCGAGCACTACGCCCTGCTTGGCTGCGGCATATGCCAGCACTTCGCAAACATCACCGCCGACGTATCGCTGGGCGGAAGCGGCTCAGAGTCCGGGTACAGCTCCGTATTCATCAGACGCCAGAACGCCAAGGAGATCTTTGATTATATGAAGGAGAAGGGCTACATCGAGTTCGCGCCTGAGGAGGCCATTGAGCAGGTGATGAAGACCAACACCTTTATGACAAAGTATAAAATCAAGATACACCCAATCGAGCCCTATCTGGAGGACAGAGGGATAAAGGTGGAGGCAAAAGAGGAAGGAGAAGGTGGGTGAGAAAAGTGGCAGGTGATATCATCGCATTCTATGTTCTGGCCTTCCTGGCCATCGCTGCATCGATAATGGTGATGGAGGCGCAGGACATCTTCCATGGCGCCCTCTATCTGGCCCTTGTCTTTGCCTCTGTGGCAGGCCTCTTTATCCTCCTCACAGCCGAGTTCCTGGCTGCGATCCAGATACTCGTCTATGCCGGGGCCGTTTTGGTGCTCATACTCTTTGCAATCGTCTTCACCAGGCGGGACAGGAAGGGTGAGGAGGTCTCAAGGGGCCACATGATAGCTGGCGTCCTCCTCGTTGCAGGGCTTGTGGCGCTCCTCCTCCAGCCGCTGCTCAGGGTGCCCTGGCCTGCGAGCCTGATAGAGCCTTCAGGCCCGAACACCTACTCTGTGGGCCTTTCCCTCTTCACAGACTATGTGATCCCCTTCGAGATAGTGAGCCTCGCCCTCCTTGCAGCGCTCATCGGCGCCGTATATCTTTCAAAGAGGGAGGTGGGCTCATGATCCCCCTCACCGACTACCTCGCCCTTGCAGCGGTGCTCTTCGCAATAGGCGCCTACGGGGTCCTCACAAAGAGGCATGCCGTGCGGGTGCTCATGGCAATAGAGATCATGATGAACGCAGCCATAATAAACCTCGTGGCATTCTCAGTTTACATGCCCTACCAAAACATCTCAGGACAGGTCTTCGCCCTCTTCGCCATCGCCATAGCGGCGGCGGAGGCGGCTGTGGGCCTTGCCATATTCATACTCGTGTTCAGGGTCCACGGGACCGTTGACATC